>JAFMJX010000017.1 GCA_017853235.1 Chitinophagaceae bacterium
GCAAATTGAATGGTATGCCCAAAGAAAAAATTTCATCCAGCAATCTCAAAATACTTTTACTGAATTATTATCCAATGGCGAATGGACTGCTTCCGATGAACAATCTACCAAATTCAAAGTCATTCAATTGTGGTCAAAGTATAAAAAAGTAACTGCTATTGCGGCTTCCGTAGGTGGATTCATTGCTTTATTTACCTCTGCATTAATGATGTATTTGTCTCCAAGTTTGAACGGAACTCAACTTATGCAATTAAGTAAGGCAGTCGAAGTCATCAAAAAGAATCAACAAGTTCAAGGTCATATTTTGAATGAAGTAAAAACTAAAATTCCAGAAAACGCAAAATTAATTAGCGGTGGTTCTGGTTTTTTAATAGACACTAAAGGTTTTATTATCACCAATGCGCATGTATTAAAAGGAAACAGTGCAATAGTTATCAATAGTAAAGGACAAGAATTAAAAGCAAATATTATTTATACCGATGCAAATTCAGATATTGCTTTATTACAAATCAAAGATGAAGATTTTACACAACCTAAATCCATACCTTATACCATCCGAAAAAAGATATCAGATTTAGGAGAAGAAATTTTTACTTTAGGTTACCCTCGTAACGATAATGATATTGTTTATGGCAAGGGGTATTTAAGCGCACTCACTGGATACAATGGAGATAGCGGTACTTATCAAATTCAAATTGGGGCAAACCCTGGAAATTCTGGAGCACCTATTTTCAATAACCAAGCAGAATTAATTGGCGTGATTAGTACCAGACAAAAACAAGCTGAAGGCGTTGCATTTGCTGTAAAAGCAAGTAAAATAATGGAAGTGATGGAATCCATCAAAGAAAAGGAAGCCACTAAAGATATTCTGATCAAATTACCTAAGTCTAACGAAGTGCGAAATGCATCCCGAAAAACACAATTAGCACTTATCAAAGATTACATGTACAGTATTCGTTCTTTCAATTAAGAACTTCCCCATTTAATATATTAGATTACCATAACTTGTTTGGATACACATTGCTATCCACCAATTGATGGATGCTTGCTTTGACGCCTGGTGCATCTTCTTTGTAAGTGACTCCAAACCATTTTGCATTGGTTGGTATCACTTTAACTTGGCCCAAACCCAATTCGGTAAAGCGTCCAGCTACAAATGGAATATAAAATTCAGACTTTAATTCCATGCCCTGTTTAGTTAAAAACAATGCAAATTCTGATTCGCATAAATCAATAAAACCTGGGGCGAAACACATAAAATTCATACTCACTCTGGTGTCTTCTTCTAAAGGAAACTCGCTCCCTTGTTCTTCAAAAACAATTTGACCAGTGGTGTTACGATAAATTTTGGTACGCTCATTAATTTGAGTTAAATAACTATTTTCATTTAAAGCACAAACCCCTCTACTTACTGTTCCATTGTCACTTAAAGTATTGGCTAATTCATATCCTAAAATGGAATATGTTTTTTCATTGCATTCGTTAGTTAAAAAAGCATACGCTTGTTCAAATGCTTCTTTTCCATAATAATCATCTGCATTAATCACTGCAAAAGGCTCATTCACAACTCCCTTCGTACATAGTAATGCATGAGCTGTCCCCCAGGGTTTTACTCTATCTGTAGCAATTTCATACCCTTCTGTGAATTTATCTAAGGATTGATACACATAATCAGTTTTAATTTTGCCTGCCAATTTAGGCTCAAAGCTTTCTTTAAAAGCTGTTGCAAAATCTGCTCTAATAATAAATACAACTTTACCAAATCCTGCTCGGATAGCATCATAAATAGAATAATCCATGATCGTTTCTCCATGTGGGCCAAAACCTTCGGTTTGTTTCATACTACCGTATCTGCTAGCCATCCCTGCTGCTAAAATCACTAAAGTAGGTGCACTCATGTTGTACTATTTTTTATTTGTATTTTCACCTTAGTGAAAACAATTGCACGAAATTAGGAGATTTTTACTAAACATGAAAAGATTGAAACAAAACATTCCAATACAACCTATTTTAAGTTTTAATACACCCAGCATTCATGCATCTGTATTAAGATTAGATACTTTACACCCTATAGTTAGTGGCAATAAATGGTATAAACTCAAATTTTACATAGAAGAAGCGCAACTTCAAAAGGCATCAACCATCGCCAGTTTTGGAGGCCCTTATTCCAATCATTTGGTTGCTATGGCTTACGCAGCAAAGGAGTTCCATTTTAAAAGTATAGGATATGTAAGATCTAATGAAGAAGAACCTTTAACGCCTACTTTAAAAGAAGCGCTTCAATATGGGATGGAATTAAAATTTTTAGGCAGAACTCATTTTCAAAAAAATAAAGAAGAATTGATCCAAGCATCTGCTTTCCATAAGGAACAAAGTTCAAATACTTACTGGATAGAGGAAGGGGGTTATGGAAAGCTTGGCGCAAAAGGAGCAGCAACAATTTTAGAACACTTACATACAAGAAATGATTCAAATTCATTCACTCATATCATTGCTGCGGTAGGAACGGGTACTATGTTAGCAGGTCTTATTCAATCAGCTCAATTGAATCAAAACATAATTGGTATCCCCGTTTTAAAAAACGAGGGCACCATTGAGGAAGAAATAAAAAAATTAATACCAAGTCATCATGAAAATCAATTTACTCTATTACACGATTTTCATTTAGGAGGTTATGCAAAAACAACTCCTAATCAATTTCAATTTATGAATCAGTTGTGGGCAACGGAAAAAATTCCAACGGATATAGTTTATACTAGCAAATTATTTATGGCAGTAGAGCAACTCATTAAAAGCGATTATTTCCCTACGCACTCCAACCTACTAATGATTCATAGCGGGGGCCTTCAAGGCAATAGATCACTCAGTTCTGGAATATTAGATTTTTAACTTACAATTTCCTAAAATAAATTAGGAATGATACTCGTACGTCCAATTAACCAATCAATTCACAATCAAATATTTTTTCAAAATGAAATTTTACTTTCGTTTTGACTTCTTCATAGTCTATGGGACGTCCCAATTCTTTTTGCAATGAAGTCACTGCCTTTCCTTGAATGCCACAAGGCACAATAAATTCAAAATGCGATAAATCGGTATTCACATTAAATGCAAACCCATGCATTGTAATCCATCGACTGCACTTGATTCCCATGGCACAAATTTTACGAGCCATAAAAGGATCCTGAGGTGAAAGCCAAACCCCAGTTTCTCCGTTACTTCTCTCCCCCTTTAATCCATATTCAGCCATTACTTGAATGATTACTTCTTCTAAGCTTCTTAAATACCAGCCTAAATCGGGCTTAAATTTATCTAAATCCAAAATTGGATAACCCACGATTTGCTGCAAACCGTGATAGGTAATGTCACCACCGCGATTAATGTGGAAGTATTCAATACCTAATTGTTTAAGCTGCTCCTCTGATACTAAAACATGTTCCCTTTTACCGCTTTTCCCCAATGTAAAAACAGGTGGATGTTCCACTAATAATAAATGATGTTGCGTATTGGCTTCATTCGCTTTTAAATCCTGTTGTCGAGCCAACATTTTCTCCTGAGTTCCTTTTAATAATAATGCTTCCTGGTAATCCCAAGTAGGTTGATAGGATTTGATACCTAAATCCTGGAAAAGCACTTTTTGACGCATAAGACAAAGTTACAAACTAAGCTGCAATATCTTACTTTTGCATCATGTCAGAAGAATTAGAAGTATTTGCCGAAGATCAAAATGAAGCTTTGTATGAAAAATCCACCTTTATCATTGATAAAGGACAGGAGCCTACTCGTATTGATAAATGGCTTCAAGCTAGAATTGAAGGCATTACTCGTAATAAAATTCAAAACGGAATTGATAATGGCTTTTTAACTGTGAATGGAAAAGTAGTTAAAAGCAACTATCGCACAAGACCAGGCGACGAAGTCGTTTATATGAGTTTTATTAATCCAGATTATACCGAGCTCAAGCCGGAGCCCATGAATTTGGATATCGTATATGAAGATGATGCTGTTATGGTGATCAATAAACCTGCAAATATGGTTGTGCATCCAGGTATTGGAAATTATACAGGGACACTTTTAAATGGAGTGGCGCATCATTTATTATCACAAAATCCGGAACTCAATGAAGAATTACTGCCTCGTTTTGGATTGGTACATCGCATTGACAAAAACACTACTGGATTAATTGTGTTAGCAAAAACACCCGAAGCTGCTAGTCATTTAGCAAAACAATTTTTTAATCATACAGTGGAAAGAAAATATATAGCATTGGTTTGGGGGGATGTAGCGCAAAATGAAGGCACTATTGAAGCTCACATTGCACGACATAAACAACATCGTAAAATGTTTGACGCCTATCCGGAGGGCGAAACAGGCAAACATGCTATCACGCATTATAAGGTGTTGGAAAGACTCAATTATGTTTCTTTAGTTTCCTGTGTATTGGAAACAGGAAGAACCCATCAGATAAGAGTGCATATGAAATATATTGGACACACATTATTCAATGATTGGGAATATGGTGGAGATAGAATTTTAAAAGGAACCATTTACACTAAGTATAAACAATTTGTAGACAACTGTTTTGAAATTTGCCCACGTTGTGCGCTACATGCAGCTACGCTTGGATTTATCCACCCCACTACCGGCGAAAAAATTGTTTTTGAAAGTGATGTACCAAAGGATATGCAAGGTGTGATTGAAAAATGGAGAGGTTACAAAGCTGCAGCCCACACTTAATAAATTCAAAATATAAGCTATAAAAAAACCTCCCCGTTTTATGAGGAGGTTTTTTTATAGCTAGAACAATTTTATTGCTTTTTGTTTTGAGCACTTTGCATTGGTGACAATCCAATAGATTGACCTCTACCAAAACTTCTTGCTTTAAATAAAGCAAACTTACTTGGGGCAGAAACATTTGGCCATCTGTTATTGGATTCATCAATGTCTGCTGTTTCACGCATTGGATCTAATAAAATAGAAACTGCTTTTTTATTCGTTAAAAATACACGTGTTACTTTGCTTTCATTTTTT
Organism: Chitinophagaceae bacterium; assembly: GCA_017853235.1. Classification (GTDB taxonomy): domain Bacteria; phylum Bacteroidota; class Bacteroidia; order Chitinophagales; family Chitinophagaceae; genus Sediminibacterium. The sequence goes on from JAFMJX010000017.1 coordinate 5,032, forward strand.
CTCCATATTTGAGCGGATAATTTTTGTACTTCTTTCGTACCATCTGCAAAAGTAAATTCTACAATAATAGGCATCACTAAGCCTCCTTTATTTAAAAAAGTAATCTCATACAAATTAACATCTGCATATTTTGCTTTCTCAGCATCTGTCAATGGTTCTGGAGCACCCATTGTCATAGCAGGTTGTTTTGTTACTGAGTCATAAGGTTCTAAACCTCTGTCATATCTCCAATAAAAATCACGAAGCGTTGTATCAGCATCTGTTAAAAACACAATCGATTTATCAGTTCTGTTTCTAATTTTAGAAATATCTTCAAATGCATTTACTGCAGGCTTATCCAAACCTCTTGCTCCACCGCCGCCTTGCATCATACCTCCACGTCCACCAGCCATTCCGCCAGTTGGCGCAGCTGCAGAAGCATCGTATACTGCATGTTTTACGGTATCAATAGCAATATCTACTGGATCTATGCCATAAAACCACCCTCTCCAAAACCAATCTAAATCAATGGCACTTGCATCTTCCATAGTTCTAAATAAATCAGCAGGAGTAGGATGTTTAAAAGCCCATCTTCTTGCATATTCTTTAAAAGCATAATCAAATAATTCACGACCCATGATTGTTTCACGTAAAATATTTAAACCTGTCGCTGGTTTTGTATAAGCATTAGGACCAAACTGAATAATGTTTTCACTATTGGTCATGATAGGCTCTAATTGCTCTTTTGGTAATTTCATATAATCTGCAATAGACCATGCTGGACCACCCCTTGAAGGAAATTTATTATCATATAATTCTTGCGTTAAATATTGTACGAACGAATTTAATCCTTCATCCATCCAAGACCATTGACGCTCATCACTGTTCACAATCATTGGGAAAAAGTTATGTCCCACTTCATGAATAATAACCCCTAACATTCCGTTTTTAGCAGACTCTGTATAAGTGCCATCCTTTTCAGTACGTCCATAATTAAAGCAAATCATGGGATATTCCATTCCATTGGAAGCTTCAATACTTTGAGCTACTGGATAAGGATATGGAATGCTAAACTTAGAATATGATTTAATGGTATGTGCTACTGCTTTGGAAGAAAACTTACGATACAACCCATAAGCTTCTTTACCATAAGCACTCATACACATTACTTTTTTTCCTTCCACATTAGCTGCTAATGCATCCCAAATAAATTTACGGCTACTTCCAAAAGCAAAGTCACGAACATTTTCGGCAGTGAACACCCAAGTTTCTTGTGAAGTGGCTTTATTTTTTTCTGCAGCTTTTGCTTCCTCTAAAGTAACTATTTCCACAGGTTCGGCAGAAGTTTGAGCTTTGTTCCAACGAGCTAATTGAGCAGCAGACAATACCGCAGGATAGTTTTGTCCTTGACCAGTTGCCATGATCACGTGATCACTTGGTACTGTAATAGCTACTTTATAATTTCCAAAAGTCAATGCAAATTCTCCACGACCTGTAAACTGATGATTTTGCCAACCTTGGAAATCAGAATACACACACAAACGAGGATACCATTGTGTCATAGTAAATAAATAGTTCCCGTCTTCAGGGAAGTATTCATAACCACCACGACCTCCTATTGTCAAACGATCTGTAATGGTATAGTGCCAAGTAACATTAAAAACAAATTTTTGACCTGGTTTTAATGCAGTGGGCAAATCAATTCTCATCATAGTTCCATTTATGGTATACTTTAAGTTTTTACCTAAAGCATCCGTTAATTTTTCAATGATATGACCTAGTCCATTGTCTTTTTTCTCATCCAATAATTTATCAATAGTAGCGGGAGTGATAGCACGAGACAATCTAGTTTCATCTGGAAAACCTGCATTGTTTACAGTGCTATGTTCATTCTCATCCAACTGCAACCATAAATAAGTTAGTACATCTGGAGAATTATTAAAATAGGTCACTGTTTCTGCGCCACTTAATAATAATTTCTTTTCATCTAATGTTGCTTTAATATCATAATCAGCTCGTTGTTGCCAATACTTAGGACCCGGAGCACCACTTGCTGTACGGTATTCGTTGGCAGTAGGCAAAATGGTCCCTAATTGCTCAAATTTATTACCGTGATTAGAAGTTGGGTTGTTATGTATGTCTTGTGCTTGCATTACATTAAAACAAGCTAAGAATAAACAACTCACACTTAACAGTTTTTTCATTTGCATAAATTGTATTTTAAAAATTGGAATGAATACGTTCAAAAACCATATTAAGGGCAAGTCCAATTGCAATGACAGAACCTATTTGCAAATACAATCTTCGTTGCACTTTCATAAGGGATACGAATATAAATGAAATAATTAAAAGAACACTCACCATCCATAATTGACCTATTTCAAGACCCAGATTAAATGAAAATAAAGGACCTAAGATACTTTGCTCCTTTCCCAACAAACTTTTTAAATAATTACTAAATCCTAGGCCATGTATTAAGCCAAAGAATAATGCAAAAAAGTAAATGATTGGATATTTTTCGTTGAAATGGAAGGACTTAACCCACAAATTAGCAAAAGCTGTAATAAGTATCGTTATGGGAATCAGGGTCTCCACCCAAGATATTGGAAAATTAACCCAATGAAGGGTACTTAATGCAAGCGTGATGGAATGTCCAATCGTAAATGCGGTAATTAAAACCATTAGCTTTTTCCAGTCGCTCCAAATATATCTAAGGGTAAGCGCCATCACAAATAAAATATGATCCCACCCTGCCCAATCAATAATATGCTTAAACCCCAGATGTCCATATATGAACATTTCATCCATAAAAGCTAAATTTTGTAATGTTAAATTAATCAAGACCTTTGTTATGGACAAATATATCAATTATGAGTTGGATTAGTTTTAAACCTTTTTTCACTGCATTTTTAGCATTGTTGCACCCATTTTTTGTTTCTGTGATTGAAATCAATCATAATGAAAAAGAGGCCACATTAGAAATTAGCGTTCGCACTTTTACCAATGACCTTGAAAAAATGATTCAAGCAGAAACCAACACAAGTATAGATGTAAGTCAACCTGCTCAAAAGAAAAAAGCAGATGCATTGATTGCAGCTTATCTTACAAAACGATTAAATTTAAAGTCGAACGGAATTAAATGCAACCTAGAATATATAGGTTTTGAAATTCAAAAGGAAAGTACATGGACTTATTTTGAAGTCAAAAATGTAAAACAATTAAAACAATTAGAAGTGTTATGCGAGGTGTTGTTTGGTATCAATAATCAACAAATTAATATCATACATGTTACTCATAAAGGTGAACGAAAAAGTTACGAACTCATTTATCCCAAAAACACAACACAATTTAATTTTTAATTAAAAGGCCCTACTCGGTTTTCGAATAGGGCCTTTTAATTCATCTTATTATTTCATTTTATTAATTCTTTTTCCAAACATTATTGGATGGATTGAAATCTGGCAATACTTTATCTGGATCATAAGTTACCGATTCAATTTCCTCGGTACAAGGATATCTAAAACTCCATGATGTATTTCTTTCCCAAATTTCTACTGGTAATTTAATACGATCTTTTTTACCACTCACCATTTTCACTTCAAGGATCACAGGCATTGCCATTTTTTCTAAATTATCTAATGTAATCACTGCCCCTTTTGCAAAATTTTCATTACTGTTATAAGTTACACTTCTTACAGAAACATCTAAACGCCAATTGTTAACAAACCATCCTCTCCAAAACCATTGTAAGCTTTCTCCTGCAACATTTTCAATGGTATGAAAAAAATCATCGGGTGTAGGATGTTTAAAAGCCCATCTATTAATATATGTTTGAAAGGCACGATCAAAACGATCCTGACCTAAAATAACTTCACGTAATAAAGTCAAACCTTCACCAGGTTTACTATAAGACAAGGTTCCATTATTACGCTCTTTGTAATTATCAACATAAGACAAGATAGGCTCCAAACTTGGAGCTGTATACATATTAGCCATTCGATTTTTATCGGCTGGATACTTACTTTTATATTCTCCATGATTAAAATTATCAGAAGATAAACTGTTTATAAAAGTATTAAACCCCTCATCCATCCAACCATATAGTCGTTCATTAGATCCCACAATCATGGGAAACCAAGTATGACCAAATTCGTGATCATTTACACCCCATAAACCTCCTCTTTGCGCTCTTGCTCCACAAAAAACAATACCTGGATACTCCATGCCACCCGGCGTTCCAGCCACTGCAGTGGCAGCTGGATAAGGAAATTCAAACCATTTTTTAGAATAATATTCAATAGTGCTTTTTACATATTCCGTAGATCTACCCCATGCAGAATCTCCATTACTTTCAATAGGATATGCGGAAATGGCCAATCCTTTTTTGCCAGAAGGTAAATTCATTTTTGCAGCATCAATAATAAATGCAGCAGATGCTGCCCAAGAAGCATCTCTGGCATTTTTAATTTTAAAATGCCATTTTAAATTTGCTTTTTGAGTAGGTCTTGAACTAGCTTCAGTGAATTCTTCTGCAGAACGAATGATGACTGTTTTTTCGGAGCTGCTTGCTGCTGACCATCTTTTGACTTGTTCGGGAGTATATACTTCGGAAGTATTTAACAACTCCCCAGAACAAACCACAATCATATTATTAGGTGTGGTAATATTAATATCAAAGTCCCCATATTCTAAATAAAATTCACCAGGTCCTGTATATGGAACCGTATTCCAACCTACAACATCATCAAAAACTGCCACTCTGGGATACCATTGTGCCACCGTGAAAATTTTTCCATTTTTCGTTTTTAATATACCCATTCTGTCAGAACCATAATCGGGAGAAATAAATGAATATTCTATTTGAATTTTTACATTCCCCCCATTAGCCGGAATATCTTTGGGTAAAAATAATTGCATACGAGTATCTTCAATCATGTATTGAATTGCAGTGGCTACTTCATTTTTTGTGCCGCTTAATATCTTTACAGATTTTATCTTATATCCTGCATCAAATTTTTGACCCATGCCACCATTACGACTTCCATTTAAAGGAACAATGGCAGTGCCTCGGGAATCTTCTCTAAATAAATTTTGATCCAATTGCATCCAAATAAAATTCAATTTTAAAGGACTATTATTGGTGTAAGTTAAAATTTCGGTTCCCGCGATTTCGTTAGTTTGTTCATTTAAAGCGACATCCAATTGATAGTCTGCTTTATTTTGCCAATACTTTGGCCCTGGTTCTCCAGATGCTGCACGATATTCATTGCCATTTTTGGAATAAAAAAAAGGTGCAAAAGCATCATGATAATCATATTTAGTGGCAGGTGCATTGGCATCCACTTGATCAAAATTACGTCTCATTCTAGCAGGTGGCGTTGGCGCAGATGTTGTTTGCGCTTGAAGTATTTCTGTTGTAAACAAAAGTCCCAACAACAAACAAATTACTTGTGTTATTTTCATATACTGATTTTTAAGTAATCAATTTACAAAAAATAAGCTAAGAAAAAACTCAAATTTGATGAACGAAAAATAAAATGATACCCTTATTTAAAAGCGTATTTATGGGGTCAATTGCAAAATCCCATATGAATGTGTTTCCTGCGATCTAGTAGCTGGATTTAAAAAGGGCAGTGTGAGTAAAGTGACGTGAAAACGTTCTGCTTTCATAATCCAATGCGCATTGGGATATCGTTTTTGTATGACTTTCCTATTTACAGTGTCTGTGACAACGAATTCGATATTTTTTAGTGATGCTTTTTCAAAGGCTGCACTATCCATATTAATGGGAAAAATATGTTGTCCATAAAAATGAAAAGCATAGCTATTGGGAAGTTGATAAGCCATTACTTTATTTTTATCAATACCATTTTGATCTATAAATTGAGCTGTTTGATTCCCCCATTGATAAGGAAGTAATCTGGGATAAAAATGAGCATTCATAATAAAATTGATCCCAATCATCATGCACACAGATAAATAAAACCATCTTTGTCCCAAAGAAAATTTTGTCATAAAAAGAGTCGCTATTAAATATAAAATAACCCCTATAAAAAATAGCCCCCACCAATGTATCTTTCCAAAAGGAACAAAAGCAATCACCAAAATAACAACACAAAGTAGGATGAATATAAATAGATGAAATCCAAAAAACCACTTAACCCCCTTTGTCAACTGTAAGTTGTCCCAAATAACCGAATCCCAATGTGATGCCACTACTATAGCCGCTAATGGAAAGACTACAAAAATATAATGCGGTAATTGAGCTTGACTTCTTGACAACACTAAATAAGTAAGTAAAAAACCAAAAAAACTAACGAATTCGGGAACAGTATACTCCATTCCATTACGCAACCAATTAAAAATGCGATACCCTATGGCCCATAAAAAAACAAAAATCCAAGGAAGAAAACTCCAAAACATATTTTCCAATAAAAAAGTAGGATAGCTCATTTCATGGTAAAAATTTTCACCCGTATACCTACCAAAGCTTTGTGTCCAATAATAAAATTTTAAACCAGATTGAATGGGGATTTGATTGATTAATTTTCCTGGATGCAAATCATATTGCTGATACAAACCCCAGCTCATTGGGAATAATAGTACAGCTATCCATAAAATGCCTAATAAATAAATAGGTTTGTAAAAAAAATGCCATTTTTTTTGAATCAACCAATGTGGCACAAAACATAAAACTGGAACTACTAAAGCAATAGGTCCCTTTGTCATCATACCTCCTGCTATTGATGTCATGGCTGCAAAAAATATCCAACTTTTATTTTCTAAAGACCACTTTCCTAACAAATAAATACTCAACATTACCCAACCAACCAACATAGTATCCGTGCGCACGTCGTGAGCGATTAAAAAAAAGGCTTGGCTACTTGCTAAAATTAAAGTGGCTAATTGTGCTGTTCTGTAGGTATAAAATAATAATGTGAATTGAAAAGTGGCATAACAGGCTATTAATAAATAAAGAATGGAGGGAATGCGATAAGCCCAATCATGCACTCCAAAAATTTTCATCGAAAACGCAGAAATCCAAAATAACATGGGCGGCTTGTCTAAATAATCACGACCTAAATCAAACACTTGTAAAAAATTTTTCGACTCCAACATTTCTCTACTAATTGATGCGTATTGTGCTGCATCTATATCCATTAGAGGAATTTGAATCATCCCAATGACATAAACGACCACAACTGCAGTTAATAAAAAATAAAAATGGATTCGATTCATATTAAGTGTATTTCAAATAAAATTTAGCACAAACCCATCCTACGATCACACCAATAAAAGCCCCAACAATGATCTCTAATGGATAATATACTCCAACATATATTTGCGCATAAGCAATGATGCCGGCCCATAAAAAAAATAAATATCGATAGTTTTTTAAATAGGGCTTTAAAGTAATCGCCATAAACATTGCAATCCCTACATGGTTGGCAGCATGTGAGGAAGTAAAACTAAATCCAGAGGAGCAATGATCTAATAATAATTTTACTTTATGGATCATCAATGGGTCGGCACAAGGACGTAATCGATGAAAAAAAGGCTTAAATAAACTACTACTTATTTGATCTGTCAAAGTTACATTCACGATTGCTGCTACTACCCATTTCCAAGCAGTCCCTCCTTTCACATAAAATAAATAGGCAATCAATAGCACATAAAATGGAAACCAATGATTAGAATCACGCATCCAGGGAAGTATCACATTTGCCCAAGGATGGGTCCATTGTCCATTAATCATTGTGAACAAAGCCTCATCAAGTTGCATGATAGTAACCAAAAAGGAAGATGTCATGTGATAAAGATACAAGAATGCAAAAAATTAAAGTAAATTTGCAGCACCTATTTTATCATGCAATTACCTAGTTTATGGCACTTATAAAAAGTATTTCGGGATTTAGAGGGACCATTGGTGGTCGCCCTAATGACAACCTCACTCCCATTGATATTGTAAAGTTTGCATCTGCTTATGGCAGCTGGTTGATTCAACAATCAAATGGGCCTGTAAAAGTGGTAGTAGGAAGAGATGGTCGCATGAGTGGTGAAATGGTAGAATCTCTTGTTGAACAAAGCTTATTGGCTTTAGGTATTGATGTAATTCATTTAGGATTAAGTACCACACCAACAGTTGAAATGGCAGTAGTTTTTGAGCAAGCACATGGAGGTATTATTTTAACAGCCAGTCACAATCCTAAGCAATGGAATGCTTTAAAGCTATTAAATGCTAAAGGTGAATTTGTAAGTGGTGAGGAAGGTAAGGCAATTTTAAATTTAGCAGCAAACGAAGATTTTAATTATGCTGACATTGATCAAATGGGTAAGATTATCCCTAATGATACTAGTTTGCAAAAACATATTGATGCTATTGTGCAACACCCACTTGTGGATGTAAAGGCCATTCAAGCTGCTCATTTTTCAGTGGTTTTAGATGCAATAAATAGTTCGGGTGCTTTTACTGTACCTGCTTTATTAAAAGCGATTGGCGTTCATCAAATAAAAATATTGAACGAGGAAATGACGGGAAATTTTGCCCATAATCCAGAACCGCTTAAAGAACATCTTACTGAATTATGCGATACTGTAAAAAATGAAAAAGCACATTTAGGCATTGCAGTAGATCCAGATGTGGATAGATTATGTTTTGTAAGTGAAGATGGAGCATTATTTGGAGAAGAATATACTTTAGTAGCAGTGGCAGATTATATTTTAAAACATAAAAAAGGGTCCACTGTAAGCAATTTATCATCCACTAGAGCTTTAAGAGATGTGACTGAAAAACATGGTTGCTCTTATTTTGCAAGTGCAGTAGGCGAAGTGAATGTGGTAAATATGATGAAATCCCAAAATGCAGTTATTGGTGGCGAAGGCAATGGAGGGATTATTGTCCCTGATTTACATTATGGTCGTGATGCTTTGATTGGAATTGCTTTATTCTTATCTCATTTAGCCCACACAAAATTAACTACTTCAGCACTCAGAGCCAGCTACCCCTCTTATTTTATGAGTAAGAAAAAAATGGACCTAAACCCTTCATTATCACTTGCGTCTATTTTTGAAAAATTAGAAAAAGAATTTGCAGCCTACCCCATTAATAAAGTAGATGGTATGAAAATTGACTTTGAAAAAGAATGGGTTCATTTAAGATCAAGTAATACAGAACCTATTATTCGAATTTATACCGAAGCACCTACTCAAGTTGCGGCTGATAATTTAGCAGATCGCATCATTGCAATTATTGGAACAATTCAGTAAATTCGCTCATGATGGAAAGAATTTACTTTGATAACGCCGCTTCCACCCCTTTAGATCCAAAGGTTTTAGAAGCGATGTTGCCATTTTTTACTGAAAAGTTTGGAAACCCATCTTCCATTTATAGCTATGGTCGGGAGACAAGAATGGCTATCGAACAAGCTAGAAAATCGGTGGCTCAAAATTTAGGCGCCAAGCCTTCTGAAATATTTTTCACTAGTGGCGGAACCGAAAGCAGTAATACTATTTTACATGCCGCTATTGCTGATTTAGGTTGCCAACATATTATTAGTTCCCCCATTGAACACCATGCTACTTTACACACGGTAGAACATTTAGCAAAAATAAATGGAGTAGCATTGTCCTGGGTAAATATATTACCCAACGGACATATTGACTTATCCCATTTAGAAGATTTATTAAACAGTGGAAAAGGAAAAGCCATTGTAAGTTTGATGCACGCTAATAATGAAATTGGCAATAAAATTGATTTACATGTGGTTGGCACATTATGTAAAAAATATGAAGCCTATTTTCATAGCGATACCGTTCAAACAGTTGGACATTTTGCCTTTGATCTCAAAAATACTCCGGTTGATTTTATTACAGGTGCAGGACATAAATTTCATGGCCCCAAGGGTACAGGATTATTATACATTAATGAGAATGTGAAAATTAAACCTTTTGTGCATGGGGGTGCCCAAGAAAGAAATATGCGCGCCGGCACCGAAAATGTATATGGCATTATTGGATTTGCAAAGGCCTTGGAAATAGCTACCGAATCCTATGAAAAAGACAGTCAATATATACAAGGATTAAAAAAATATTTGCACGACCAGCTTTTACAACATATTCCTGAAGTTTCATTTAATGGGGATCCTTTTGGAGATAGTCTTTACACATTATTGAGTGTGAATTTTCCAAAAAATTCAAAGTCAGAAATGTTACTATTTAATCTAGACATCAACCATATTTGCACTAGTGGCGGCAGTGCTTGTTCAAGCGGTGCACAACAAGGATCTCATGTGATAGCAGCTTTACAAAATGCGAACAATCATTCAAACCAAAGGGAAATGGCTACAGTTCGTTTTTCATTCTCCAAACACAATACCACTTCAGAAATAGATAAGGTGGTAAGTATCCTTACCACCTTATTATAATTGACGAATTTATTTTATTTTGATTTAGCCTTTTTTAGGTGCTAATTCTTTTTCCATTTTTTGCACCGCATCAATTAATTGGCCACAGGTTAAAATATCTTGCACAAAGGCCAACTGCTTGTTAGATAAACTATTGGGTTTATTTTGATATGCATATTCGGCATTCGCAACAAATTGTTCATCACTCATTGGGTCACCTAATGATTTATAATAGGCAACTTCTTGTTTTAAATCTTTCAACAGAGATACAGAAGCCTTTTTAGCAATAATAAATTCACCAGCACTATAACTTGCTTGTAAAAACAAATAGGAGAAATAATTATGTTGATTGCCACGATTAGAAGTCATTCCATAAGGAAAACTTTTTTCGTTAGTTTCGTTATCAAATTTTCTTAAAATTTGACGTGCACTATCCTTTTTGCCTTCCACCACTAAAGCTTGAGCAATTTGTGCTACTGACAACCTCATTGAATTTAAATGGCGTCTGTTTTCCTCATCAAAATATACATTGGGATTTTTAGCATTTCCAAAACTAAACTTAGTCATGATATTTTTATAAGATGCATCTACATCAATTCCTTGATTTACCACAGGCACTAATTGATAAGTCAAACCAGTTTGACGAACATATTTATCTAATCCCATTTCTTTTAATTCCTGCGTAGAAGTAAAGCAAACCGGACGTTTAAATTGAGTGGTCGCAATAATAGCATACATAGCTAATTCATTCTTAAGCAAGTATTGTCTGTTAGGATTAAAATCAATCAATAATTCATCTACAATATTATCTGTTGGTTTAGCCAAGCCAGCTGCAATTGCATTTGCTTTATTCACAGGAACTTTAAACTTATGCGTAGGGAAAATATTTAATGGGCCATCTTGAGAAGATACCATAAACTTTCCATTAGGATCAGCAATCACATTTCTGAATACAGAATCTAAATCATGATAATTAGTTTCTGAGATGCCAGGAACTGGACTATAATAAGCCACGTTTAACTTATTGCCAGAAACTTGTTCTTCTGAAAAAATAACATCAAACTTGTCGCTTTTGTTGATCTTATAACGTAACTCCTTCATATACCAATCTGATCCTAACAAACTATTAACGACCACACGGACATCAGGACGAATGCCTTCTACTTCCTGCGCATACCATAAAGGATAAGTATCATTATCGCCAAAGGAAAATAAAATTGCATTGGGAGGACAGCTTTCTAAATAGTTACGTGCTAAATCACGAGGCAATGTTTTTTGATTACGATCA
>JAFMJX010000018.1 GCA_017853235.1 Chitinophagaceae bacterium
AAGGCGATTTGAAAGAAAATGCAGAATATGATGCTGCTAAAGAAGCACAAGGAATGTTAGAGGCTAAAATTAAACAATTAGAAGTGGCTGTTTCAAATGCTAAGATTGTGGATACAAGTACCATTGATACTAGTAAAGTGACCATATTAACTAAAGTTACTATCACAAATCACGCTACTAAAAAAACAATTACTTATCAGTTAGTAGGCGAAAAAGAAGCCGATTTAAAAGCAGGAAAAATTTCTGCTTCTTCTCCTATTGGCAAAGGCTTACTAGGTAAAAAAATTGGTGAAGTAGCGGAAGTGCAAGCACCAAATGGTGTTATGAAATTTACTATTGAAAACATCACTATTTAGTATTTTTAGTTGGGAGTTTTACTAATTCAGTAAAATAAATTTTTTAGGCGGCTATCATAACTTTGATAGCCGCTTTATTTTTTACTAACTTTAGGTATCATTTAATGTAATCACAGTATGACTTTATTTACTAAAATTATACAAGGAGAAATCCCTTCTTATAAAATTGCAGAATCCAATCTGTTCTATGCTTTTTTAGACATTTTCCCTCTTCAAAAAGGACATACATTGGTGGTTCCTAAATGTGAGGTTGATAAAATTTTTGACGTCCCTGATACTTATTTAACCGAACTTCTTTTGTTTGCTAAACCCATTGCAAAAGCATTGGAAGCTAGCTTTGAATGTAATAGAGTAGGTATCGTGACTGTTGGATTAGAAGTACCTCACGCACATCTACATTTAATTCCAATCAATCAAGCAAAAGATATGGAATTCTCTGGTCCTAAATTAAGTTTTACAAAAGAGGAAATGATTGCTATTCAGCAAGAAATTGTAAGTAAACTTATTTTTTAATTCTGTTTGGATTTTTAGCTAAAAAAGCATTCCAACCTTTGAGTCCTTTTGAGCTAGGTAAGGCAGGGCTGCTTATTTGATACCAATGACACAACGCAACAGCCAAAGCGTCGGTAGCATCATAATATTTTGGTTGTTTTTTAAGTTGTAAAATTCGTTCTAACATTTTCCATACCATATCTTTATCTGCATTTCCATTTCCTGTAATAGACTGTTTTACTTTTTTAGGAGCATATTCTGTAACCGGCAACTTAAATTGCATTGCAGCTGCTATAGCAACGCCTTGAGCTCTTCCAAGTTTGAGCATACTTTGAATATTTTTTCCGAAGAAAGGGGCCTCAATAGCAAATTGTGAAGGTTGGTATTTTTGTATGATTTCAACCATTTTCACATGAATCATTTCAAGTCGCGCATAAATATCTTTTTCTTTAGTAAGTTTTAACACATCCATTTCAATGAGTTCAGGATGTGCGCCTCCTTTTAAGATAGCATACCCTAAAATTTGTGTCCCTGGGTCAATGCCTAAAATAAGAGGTGATTTTGATAAATTCGACATAAGATTAAAGTTACAGATATCATTCCAAATTCCGAACTTTACATCATATGAAAGCAACTTGGGGTCGTAAGCTATTTTCTTTTCTTAATAAATTTGTAGGCGTCATTTTATTTTTAATTTGTGCATGGGCGATATATCAGAAAGTGTTACATCATCCCAATTTACAAGCACATGGTGTCGAAATTCAAAATCAATTTAAGCGGATCAGTATCATTCAATGGGGGCTTTTAATTTTCCTATTTTTAATGAATTATACTACTGAAGCAATGAAATGGAAAATATTACTTGCTCATTGGAATCCGTTAAGCATTTTAAAATCTTTGAAAATTGTTTTAGTAGGTCAAGCATTTGCTTTTTTTACACCTGTAAGATCTGGGGATTACGTTGGACGCATTTTATTTTTAGATGCAGGTAATAAATGGAAGGGGGTGGCACAAATGGCATGGTCTAATTACGCACAATTAATCATTACCATTTTGATGGGAACAATTGGCCTATTTTTTAATGTACCTTTTTATCCATGGCTCAAATGGTTTGGACCCATCCTTTTGGCAATTGCCTGTTATATTTATTTTCATCCGGGCCAATTCAAAGGCTGGCTTCAAAAAATGACTTCAATACAAATTGAAAATAATTTGAAAATAAAATTGTTGTTATTTTCTTTATTGAAATATTTCATTTTTATGGTTCAATATATTTGGGCTGTAAAAATATTTTTGATCCCAGTTTCTATATGGGATTTATGGGTGGCATTGTCTGTCATGTTTTTATGTTTGAGTATTATACCAGCTATAAGTCTAACCGATTTAGTGATTAGAGGTCAGTTAATAGTCTTGTTATTGGCACCTTACTATGACAATAGTTTAATGCTGATTTCTTTGAGTACCCTCATTTGGGCTGTTAATTTTTTATTACCCGCAATAATAGGTGCTTTCTTGTTATTGAATTTCCGTTTAAAAGATTAATCTTGCCGCAGTTCAAGAAAGGGGCTACTTTTTATGTTTTTTTTACAAATATTTTTATCCGTATTTTTTTTTACGCAACCTATCAAAGGTAGCAATACCGGGCTTTGTAATCAATCTAACTCTTCGTTTAATGCAGGCGAAAAAGTGAATTATACCATTTATTATAATGTTATAGGCTTATATGTAAACGCCGGTAGGGCCGACTTTACTGTAAAAAATTCCAACTGGAATGGATCAGATGCATATACATTAACCTGCAATGGTAAATCAAATGCAAAATATGACTGGATTTTCAAAGTTCGTGATAAGTATCAAAGTGTAGTAGACTCAAAAACATTATTGCCATATCAATTTACGCGTGAAATTAATGAAGGTGGATTTCACCAAAAGCAGGAAGTTTTATTTAATCAAAAAGCAAATACTGTGACAACCGAAGGGGGTACCTTTAAAGGCGCAGATTGTACTTTTGATGTCATAAGTGCTATTTATGCAGCAAGAAATATTAATTATACAAATAGTCTGGTAAATGATAAATTCTTTTTAAGTTTTTTTTTAGATAAAGAATTGTATCCTTCCTATTTTAAATTTTTAGGCAGGTCCGAAATCACTACTAAATATGGGCGCTTTAAGGTGATTAAACTAGCTCCATTATTAGTGAAGGGGACAATGTTTGAAGGAGGTGAAAAAATGACTGTGTGGGTTACTGACGATGAAAATCACATCCCTGTTAGAATAGAAACACCCATTATTGTAGGTAGTATTAAAGTAGATATGGTGGGCTATGAAAATTTAAGACATCCATTGACTTCTTTATTAGAACTCGTGAATGAAAAGCCTTAATAAGTTTATTTTAAATATACATTGGATTAAGTAGACAACCAATGTTGAAGTGTAAAACATTCTTTCATTCTAATTCCTTTCTCTGTATTTTGTAGCGTGCAACACTCATTCATGGCATCATGTTCAAAAAATAAAGTGTAATTTTTTAAGCAGGCTTCCTTTAAAAATAGTTCTTTTTCTTGTAAGGTTATTAAGGGTTGCATATCATATCCCATAACATATGGCAGTGGAATATGCGCTACAGAGGGAAGTAAATCGGCCATATAGACCAAATATTTTTCTGCCATCGCAATCTTAGGAATGAGCATGCCTTGTGTATGTCCATTTACTACGAGACAACTAATGGATTTAGAAAAATGAATTTCTTGTAATGTAGTATCACTTTTGAATGGAGGAATTTGAATACATTTTAATTGACCAGCTGTTTGCAAAGGCATGAAATTCTCTTTTAAAAAAGAGGCCTTTTCACGAGCATTGGGTTGCAAAGCAAGATCCCATTGTGTTTGACTGACCCAATAAGTGGCATTTGGGAAAGTGGGTAGGTAGTTTTCTCCATTTTTTTGCACTGCACCACCTACATGATCAAAGTGAAGATGAGTGAGTAGCACATCTGTGATATCTTCCAATAAGATATGATATGGTTGCAAGGCTTCTTTCAAAGTGCGTGTCTCATGAGGATGATAATGGCTAAAAAATTTGGCATCCTGTTTATCGCCCATGCCAGTATCAATTAAAATTTTACGATCACCTTCAATGACAAGTAAACATCTTAAGGCCCAAGTACATAAATTATTTTCATCTGCTGGGTTCCATTTATTCCATAATGACTTAGGCACTACTCCAAACATGGCACCGCCATCTAATTTAAACTTGCCAGTAAAAACACTAAATACCTGCATGTCCTTTTAATTTAGAAGTGCGATACAGCAATACAAATCCGATGATGAAAAATACACACAAGGCCAACACAGAATTTCTTTGAGATCCAGTTATTTCATTAATAAAACCAAAACTAAACATACCAATCACAATGGCAATTTTTTCGGTCACATCAAAGAAACTAAAATAACTTGTAGTATCCTTAGTGACAGGCATCAACTTGGAGTATGTACTCCTACTAACCGATTGTATACCACCCATCACAAAACCCACTACAATTGCTAAGGTGTAAAAAGGAATTACGCTGTTTCGGGGTAAATAATAGCCCATAATACAGCCCCCAATCCAAATGACGATGGCCATCATGATCGTATTAAAATTTCCCCACTTGCTCGCAAGCTTTGCCATTAAATTAGCACCAGGAATAGCGACAATTTGAATAATTAAGATTGCAATAATAAGATTTGTAGTAGGGATGTTTAACTCACTCTTTCCGTATAAAGTGGCTGCTAACATCACCGTTTGAACTCCCATGTTATAAAAGAAAAAAGACACTAAAAATCTTTTTAATACAGGTAATGATTTTAATTCTAACCAAACTTTATGTAATTCCTTATATCCTTGCACCAATAATTGATTACTATGAGCACCTTTTGCTCCATGACCATTGGGGAGTCTTGATATGGATAACCAACCAAATCCTACCCACCAGATACCTACCAATAAAAAAGATATTTGTGATGCTTTTCCTACAGTAATTCCAAATAAATCTGGTTTTAACACAAAAACAAAACAAATTAATTGTAACAAGACGGATCCAATATACCCCATCATAAAACCTTTGGCGCTAACGCTATCTCGATCTTCAGGGGCTGCGATTTCTGGTAAATAAGAATTATAAAAAACCAAACTACCCCAAAAACCAACACAAGCAATGACGACCGAAACTAAACCACCTACGATATGATTGCTGTCAAAAAAATAAAGAGAGGCGCAAGCCAAACTACCCATGGTGCAAAAAAATCGAAGAAATTGTTTTTTGTTTCCTCTATAATCTGCAATGCTAGATAAAATGGGAGATAAAATAGCAACAATAACAAAAGCTATTGCTAGGATATAGTTATATAATGCAGTATTTGAAAATTCAAAGGAGCCAATTTTGATTTTATCAATGAGTGTATTTTCATTTCCGTCTCCCGTTACGGCCTCATAATATGCTGGAAAAATGGTACTAGTGATGACTAAGTTATAGACACTATTGGCCCAATCGTACATCGCCCAACCGTTAATTACTTTTTTGGATGCTGTTTGCATGGCAATCATTTTGTATTTTAAAAATACAAATAAATGTCCAAACTATAGAGAAGTAAGTGTTACTAAAGATGCTGCGTGAATAACAGTAGTAAGATAGTGGCCCCTAATGCGATACGGTACCAACCAAATACTCTAAATCCTTGTTTTTCCACCACTCGAATTAAAAACTGAACACTTATAAGTGCAACTAAAAATGCCACTACAGCACCTACCAACAACAGTATTAGATTATCACTTGCAAAAACTTCTGGGTTGCTTTTGTATACATCTAAAGTGCTTTTTGCAGATGCTGCAAGCATGGTGGGGACAGCTAAGAAAAAAGAAAATTCTAAAGCTGTTTTCTTGCTTAATTTTTGACTCATGCCGCCAATAATAGTGGCGGCGCTTCTACTCAACCCCGGAAATAAAATGGACAACACCTGAAAGCAACCTACTATCAATGATTTTTGATAACTCAATTCGATTGATTCTTCTTTGCTGTGATTTTTTTCAAATAAACCATCAATGAATAATAAAATGATACCACCTAATAACATTACTGTTGCGATGACCCACAAATTACTAAGGGCAGCGTCAATGTGTTTTTTTAGAAGAGCTCCAAACACCAAAGCGGGAATAACTGCCACGATTAATTTTAAATAAAAGCTTAAATGTTTGAAATCAAAAAAACGTTTACGATAGATAATCACGACCGATGCAATTGCTGCTAATTGAATTACAATTTCATATAAATCTACAAAAGGGGTGGAGGCAATTCCTAAAAATGGGTTAGCGAATTTCATATGTGCCGTACTTGAAATAGGCAAAAATTCGGTGACTCCTTCAATGATCGCAATTATGATGGATTGAAATAAATTCATAATGAAATGGAAAGATTATGATTTTTTAAATAATGCATAAATCTCCACTAAAAATCCTATGATCATAACAATGGGAGCTAATGTAATGCGTCTAAAGCTATATACTTCATTTTCATTAAATACATTAGGGTCGGCACTTTTTCCGCCAGCCATTAAAAGCATGCCAGCAATGATTAAACCAGCGCCCACTAACATCCATATGTAGTTTGATTTTCCAAATATAGTCAAGGATTTTTTTGTTGCCTTTTGATTCATATGATTGTATTTGTAATTTTTTAAATTTATGTTTTATCTATTTTAATATAGTTCGTCTAATTTCATTTTCAAATATTTGACTACACTACGATAGGTGCTTAATACAGAAATGCCTACTCCTAAAATGATCAATCCGCCAAATAATAGTAAATCATTTCCCATTCCTTGAATGGTTTTGATTTGAGGGAATTGTATACTTGCCCATTGTATTAAACTGAACATTAAAAAGATCGCGATACCTGCACTAATGAGCCCATTTATGAGCGCACGAATGACTAATGGCTTTGCAATAAAACTTCGAGTGGCACCAACCATTTGCATTGTTTTGATTAAAAAACGATTACTAAACATAGCTAGACGGATGGTGTTATCAATACTGATAATTACTATGATGCATAAAATAATGGACATTACAATAAAAATGACACCAATTTTTGTAGCTCTTTCATTTAAGCTACTTACTAAACTTTTTGGGTATTGAATGTCTGCCACTTCGGATTTAAAAGCATCCTTGATAGTATTACTTATATTTTCTAAACTGTCTGTATTGACATAATTGGCTTTGGCGAAAAAATCAACACTTTCGGGAAGTGGATTGACATCTAAAATTTTGGCCCAATCTTCATTATTTTCTTTATTCCAAATAGCTTTTGCTTTTTCCTTGTCTACATATTCTACATTTTTGGCATATTCTTGGCTAGCAATAAATTGTTGAATTTTACCAATTGCATTTTTATCGGCACTACGCAAATACACACTAATACGAATATCTTCCTTAAAATTGTCGCCAATGGCGTGGAGGTTTAAAAAAAGCCATCCCATAATACCCATAATAAACAAAACAATGGCTACCCCAATAATGCTGTAAATGTAATTGGGTTTACTTCGTTTTAGAGATGCGGATCCGTTCGCTGCCATAGCATTAAAATTTTACTTGTTCACATTGCAAATGTAGGGTTTTGAACGCTAATGGCTTACATTTGCAGAGGGTGAATTATTCATTTTTTAGCCACAAATGGACCTGTTTTTTATTTTTGGTTAAAGAATTGTTAGGATTCTACCTGTTCATTAAGAAAAGTTATTAGATGGAGTATCAATTTAGGGCCATTGAAAAAAAATGGCAAGCTATTTGGAAAGAGCAAAAAGCATATCAGGTTTCAAATGAATCTACCCAACCTAAGTGCTATGTATTGGATATGTTTCCCTATCCTAGTGGTGCTGGATTGCATGTAGGTCATCCTTTAGGATATATAGCTTCAGATATTTATAGTCGGTTTAAAAGACTGAAAGGATTTAATGTATTACACCCCATGGGCTATGATGCATTTGGTTTACCTGCGGAGCAATATGCAATAGAAAATGGCGTACATCCTGCTCAAAGCACACACAATAATATTGATAATTTTAGAAGTCAATTAGATAATATTGGGTTTAGTTATGATTGGGAAAGAGAAGTACGAACTTGTCAACCTGACTATTATCAATGGACACAATGGATATTTTTACAATTATTTAATAGTTATTTTGACAGAGCTCAACAAAAAGCCATTCCCATTCAAAATTTGATTAAAACATTTGAAAAAGAAGGGAATATTCAACACACTTGTCCAACTGACAATGCATTACAATTTACGGCCTCTGATTGGAATGGGTTTACCGAAAAGCAACAACAAGATATTTTAATGCAATATCGAATTGCTTTTTGTGGTTATGGGGAAGTGAATTGGTGCGCTGCTTTAGGTACCGTACTGGCCAATGATGAAGTAATTAATGGATTGAGTGAAAGAGGGGGACATCCAGTTGAAAAGAAAAAATTACGTCAATGGTATTTACGTATTACCGAATATGCTGATCGTTTATTAAGTGGTTTGGATACCATTCAGTTTAGTGATGCGATGAAGGAAATGCAATCCAATTGGATTGGAAAAAGTGAAGGCGCTGAAATTGAATTTGCTATCAAAAATACGACTCAAAAATTACGCGTTTATACCACTCGACCTGATACGGTATTTGGTGTAGACTTCATGGTTGTTGCCCCAGAACATGAGCTATTAGCAAGCATCATTCCTGCATCCCATGAAAACGAAGTTGCCTCCTATATCACCTATGTAAAAAGCAGAAGTGAAAGAGAACGTATGGCAGAGAAAAAAATTACTGGATGTTTTACGGGGGCTTATGTAATCAATCCATTCAATCAAAGGGAAATACCTATTTGGATTTCGGAATACGTATTAGCAGGGTATGGCACTGGAGCTATTATGGCCGTGCCATGTGGAGATGAGCGTGACTTTAAATTTGCACAACATTTTAATATTCCAATCACCAATATTATTGGAGAGGCTTTTAATGGTCAGGAAGCTAATTCAACTAAGGATGCAGTTTTATCAAATAGTGATTTTCTAAATGGGGTAGTGCTCAAAGATGCCATTTCTATTGTCAATGATAAAATAGAAGCGATGGGAATTGGCAAACGTAAAGTGAATTATAAAATGCGTGATGCAGCATTTAGTAGACAACGATATTGGGGAGAGCCGTTCCCGATCCAATGGAAAGACGGCATTGCCTATCCATTAAAGGAATCTGAACTTCCATTGTTATTGCCCGAAGTAGATCATTATGGACCAGGTCCAGATGGAGAAGGGCCTTTGGCAAATATTGAAAGTTGGAAACAAGCTCAATACGAAACCAATACGATGCCTGGATATGCAGGAAGTAGTTGGTATTTTTTAAGATATATGGACCCACATAATGATCAAGCATTTTGCAGTAAAAAAGCAAGTGATTATTGGGGTCAAGTAGATTTGTATATTGGAGGAACAGAGCATGCAGTGGGTCATTTATTATACAGCAGAATGTGGACCAAAGCCTTATTTGATTTAGGCCATATTAGTTTTGATGAGCCTTTCAAAAAATTATTAAATCAAGGAATGATTCAAGGCAGTTCTCGATTTGTATATAGAAAAAGAGGCAGCAATGTTTTTGTCTCAGCGGGCTTAGTGAGTCAATATGAAGTGGACGCATTACATGTGGATGTAAATATCGTAGATGGTTTGGAGTTAGATACTGTAGCTTTTAAAAAATGGAAACCAGATTATGCACAAGCTGAATTTATTTTAGAAGACGGTAAGTATATCTGTGGTGTGGAAGTAGAAAAAATGTCGAAGTCTAAATTTAACACGGTGAATCCGGATGTATTGGTTGAGAAATATGGGGCAGATACTTTTAGAATGTATGAAATGTTTTTGGGGCCGGTAGAACAAAGTAAGCCATGGGATACTAAAGGAATTGAAGGGGTACATCGTTTTTTGAAAAAGTTTTGGAGATTGTTTTATGATGAAATGAAAGGTAAGGTTTGGGTAGAAGGAGAGCCAACCGCCGATGAATTAAAAATATTACATAAAACCATCAAAAAAATTGAAGAAGATACAGAGCGATATAGCTTTAATACAGCGGTGAGTACCTTTATGATTTGTATTAATGAATTGTTTGAAATAAGATGTCATAAAAAATCTATTTTATCTCAAGTACTCATATTAATGGCTCCTTATGCACCACATTTTTGTGAAGAATTATGGCAATTGTTGGGCCATGAAGGACTTATTGTAAATGCAGCTTATCCAGTATTTGAAGCTAAATATGTAGTAGAAAGTGCTAAAGAATACCCTGTAAGCATCAATGGTAAACTTCGAACCAATATAGCAATTGATTTAACGGCCACGGAGGATGAAGTGCGCAGTTTGGTACTTTCAAATGGGGTAGTTCAAAAATGGATGGAAGATAAGCCTTTAAAAAAACTCATTTTTGTGAAAGGTAAAATGATAAATGTTGTAATTTAATTGTTCGTTATTTTAAATTTTTTAAATAAAGGGTCATTGACCCCATAAAAAATAAACTATGAAAAAAATTGCTTTATTAGGAAGTCAATTATTATTGAGTTTGTGTTTGTTTGCTCAAATGCCTTATTCAAGTATGCCAAGATTTAACCGTTGGTTGAATAATGATGAATTTGTAATCAACACAAAAATGAACGGCAGTGCTACTGCATCCGATTTTGTTTATAATATTAACACGAAACAATATTCTCCAGCACCAGCAGTTGTTAAGGATGAAAAATTAATGAGTGTTAAAGAGGGCGACATTTTTGTAAAAGTGAATGGAGTAGAAAAGCAAATTACTTCGGATAAAAAAGAAAAGAAAAATCCTACTTTGTCACCAGATGGTCAATATGTGGCATATACTCAAAATAACAATTTATACACTGTTTCGGTAGCAGATGCAAAAGTCACTGCCATCACCAATGAAACTACCAAAGGAATATTAAATGGTTATGCAAGTTGGGTATATTTTGAAGAAATTTTTGGAAGACCTACGCAATACCGTGCTTTTTGGTGGAGCCCAGATAGCAAGTATATTTCATTTATGCGTTTTGATGAACGCAATGTTCCTATGTTCCCCATTTATAATAGTGAAGGACAACATGGCTTTGTAGAAGAAACACGTTATCCAAAAGTGGGAGATGCTAATCCAACTGTAAAAATTGGTTGGACATCACCCACAGGTGGTAATATTACTTGGGCTGATTTTAATGATCAAGACGACCAGTATTTTGGATGGCCCATTTGGAATCCCAACAATAATGCCATGTGGTTATCCTGGATGGATCGTGGTCAAAATAATTTGAAAATCTACGAATTAGACATGGTTACTGGTGCTAAAAAAGAAGTGTATAAAGAGTATCAAAAAACATGGATTGATCTAGAAGATAGAGTGGGGGGCAGAATTAATTTTTTAGCCAATAACAAAGGGTATATCGCACAATCAGATGCCACAGGCTGGAATCAATTGTACTTATATCAAATGAATGGCCAATTAATCAATCCTATTACAAATGGTAAATTCACTGTTACAGGAATTAAATCAATAGACGAAAAAAATAAAACAATTTATTTTACTGCAAGAGGAATTGAAAGTTCTGCAAGAATAGATGTTTATGCAGTAGATTTTGATGGTAAAAATTTAAAAAGGTTGACTGCAGGTGACTACAACCATAGTCAAACTTATTTATCTCCTGATGGTAAGCATGTAGTTTCGGTTTATAGTAATGTAAAAACTCCCACTACAATTGGTTTAATCGATGCTAAAACAAAAGCGATTGAAGTATTAGGAACTTCGGTAGATGCTAATTTTAAAACAGACGAAGTAGCAAAAACTGAATTGATTCGAATTAAAAGCGAAGACGGTTTATATGAATTGCCTGCATTAGTTACTTGGCCTAAAAATATGGATCCTACAAAAAAGTATCCCATGTTAGTGAGTATATACGGAGGTCCTAATGCTGGAACAGTGATGGATAGTTGGAACTATTCTAGCACACGCGAGAATTGGGCTAAAGAAGGATTGATACAAGTCGCATTTGATCATCGAGCTAGTGGGCATTTTGGAAAAGAAGGGGTGAATTATATGTATCGCAATTTGGGTTATTGGGAAATGCAGGATTATATGACAATGGCAAAATGGTTTATTGCAAATGGACAAGCGGATCCTACCAAAATAGCCATTACAGGTTTTAGTTATGGTGGTTATATGAGTTGTTATGCTTTAACTTATGGAGCATCGGTATTTACACATGCTATGGCGGGTGGCAGTGTGACCTCATGGGAATTGTATGATTCTCATTACACTGAAAGATACATGGATACACCTAAAGAAAATCCTGAAGGATACAAATCAAGTAGTGTTATGACGCATATTAAAAATTTTAAAGGGGTATTGCAATTAGTACACGGAACGATGGATGACAATGTACATATGCAAAATTCAATTCAATTTTTAAGTGCCTTAGAAGACAATGGAAAAGAGGTTGAATTCATGCTATATCCTGGTGGAAGACATGGCTGGGGTGGAGCAAAAGGAAAACATTTCACTGATTTAAAAAATAAATTCATTTATAAATATTTGTTAGAGAAGCCTTATGTTGCTGCTAAATAAATAATCACTATTAGATCCCTTTCATGCCAAACCCTTTATTAGATATCAATGCTTCAGGTTTCAATTCTCAAGACAGAGAATTTGAAAATAGTATTCGTCCCAGAGAGATGGATGCCTTTACTGGACAACCTCAATTGATTGAAAATTTAAGCATATTTATAAAGGCTGCAAAAATGAGAGGAGAGGCTTTGGATCATATTTTATTTCATGGTCCTCCAGGATTAGGAAAAACCACTTTAAGCCGTATCGTAGCCAATGAAATGGGGGTTCAAATTAAAGAAACTTCGGGCCCTGTTATTGAAAAGCCCAGTGATTTAGCCGGGCTTTTAACCAGTTTAGAAGCCAATGATGTTTTATTCATAGATGAGATACACAGATTAAGTACGGTTGTGGAAGAGTATCTTTATGCTGCGATGGAGGATTATAAGATTGATATCATGATTGATAGCGGTCCAAATGCGCGAAGTATACAAATTAACTTAAATCCTTTTACTTTAGTGGGAGCTACTACCAGAAGTGGTTTACTAACTGCTCCTTTACTTTCTCGTTTTGGCATTAAGTCCCGATTGGAATATTATCCAGCTGCGGTGATTGAAAAAATTATTTTAAGAAGCGCTTCTATATTAGAAGTGTCTATTCAAAGTGATGCAGCAGGGGAAATTGCTCGCCGAAGTAGGGGCACCCCAAGAATTGCAAATGGATTATTAAGACGCGTTCGTGATTTTGCACAGGTATTAAACGATGGTAGCGTAGACATAGGCATTACCAAACATGCTTTGAAAGCGCTTCATGTGGATGAACATGGTTTAGATGAAATGGACAATCGAATTTTACTCGCCATTATTGAAAAGTTCAAAGGCGGTCCTGTGGGTATTACAACTATTGCAACGGCGGTGGGAGAGGAATCTGGCACAATAGAAGAAGTGTATGAACCTTTTTTAATACAAGAAGGTTTTTTACAAAGAACACCTAGAGGGAGAGAAGTCACACATAAAGCTTATGAGCATCTAGGTAAAAAACCACCACGTCCTTCCATGGAGAATCCCGAATTATTTAGATAATACTTTTTCTAAATAATTTATTCAACTACCAATCTAAATCCATTGCCATGGATGTTTACAATTTCAATGGTATCGTCTTCCTTTAAGTATTTTCTTAGTTTAGCAATATAAACGTCCATACTTCGACCATTAAAATAGGTATCGCTGCCCCAGATTTTCTTTAATGCTTTTTCGCGCGTTAATAAATCGTTTTTATTTTCGGCCAACATTTTTAATAATTCATTTTCCTTAGGTGATAATATTTGAGTTTTTAACTTAAAAGTCAATTCTCTTAATTTAGGATTAAAATGATAACCACCTAATTCAAATTCTTGGTTGTCGGTAATTTTATTGTCTTCTTCGTTGCGCTTAATAATTGCTTTGATTTTATGCAATAATACTTCGCTATCAAAAGGCTTAGTGATATAATCATCCGCTCCTAATTTGTACCCATGAATGATGTCTTCTTTTAATGTTTTAGCGCTTAGGAAAAATAAAGGCACATCAGGATCGATATCTCTAATTTCTTCGGCCAAAGTGAATCCATCAACATGTGGCATCATAACATCTAACAAACACAAATCAAATTTTTCACGTTGAAATGCAGCCAATCCCAAACGTCCATCACGTTCTAGGGTTACTTCATAATCATTTAATTCTAAATAATTTTTTAACACTAAACCTAAATTACTGTCGTCCTCGCACAATAAAATTTTGCTTATTTTTTTGTCTTCCATAATGATTGCTTTGGTCAAAGAAACGATTTTTAAGTGGCATGCTTAAAAATGGCTTTCCAATGTTTTGTTAAAAATATACCTATTTCTTCGTACTTGTACAAAGGTCGCAAATTTTACAGGGCTGGGGGCTGTTTTCACCAAAATATTTTGCCAAAAATGTACTGCGGCATTCTAAATCCTGTCCTAAAATATACCTGCCAAATTGTTGTATTCTTTCTTGAAATGCTTTCTTTCTAAGGATATAATTATCTAAATCTAATTTCATAAAAGAAGCGGCAGCTCGGTTCCAATTAAATTGAACAACAGGTTGATTTTCTTTTTGTTCGTAGGAGAGTAGCCCGTATTCTTGTAGTTTTTTAAGATTGGTTTGCACAAAATAAATATCTCTTTGCAGTAGGGCTGCAAGAACACTCTCATTAATGTATTGAGGGCTGTCTAAAATGCCGCCATAACTTCGAAGTAAAGTTTGCAGCACAATGCCTAAAATTTGATGTTGACTTTCAAAATTTTCTATAGTATAGCGATCTGCTAAAACTTGCACTAAAGAGGGTTTAAAAGAAGCCGAAGAAAAGCTAACATGTCCTTCTTGTTCAATCCATTGTAAGGCATTTCGGGCAATCATTTTATCTATTTCAAATCGATTGCAAAAAGTGTCGAAATCAAAAACGAATTGTTGTTTTTCACCCATGCCAATAGGTAATTGCACATAATCTACTAAATGTTGAAATACTTGTTTGATGATGTCAATAGGTGGAAATTTTTTTTCTTGTACCGATATCCAATAATCCCAATCATTAGGTTGGTATAGTAAAATTGCTTCAGCCTTTTTTCCATCACGTCCTGCTCGGCCTGCTTCCTGATAATATTGTTCAATACTTCCAGGTATTTCATAATGTATCACTGCTCTTACGCCCGATTTGTTGATGCCCATTCCAAAAGCACTTGTACTCACTACTATTTGAATCTCATCTTGCATCCACATATGTTGTGTTTGCTTTCTTTTTTCAAGGGTTAATCCTGCATGATATTCATCCACCTTATATTGATAGGCTTTAAGTAATTGTGTGAGTTGACTTACATTATTTCGAGTATTGCAATAAATAATTACCGATCCATTGACTTGATTGAGTATGTTGCGAAGCGTATGTAATTTTACTGCTACCTTTTGGATACTATATTTTAATTGCGGACGTAAAAAACGATCTGTAATTATTCGAGGTTGTTGTAGAGCAAGTTGTTTGATCATATCCGTTTGAACAATGGGAACAGCAGATGCAGTCATGGCTAAAATGGGTATGGACGGAAAGAGTTTTTTTAAAATACTAAGTTTTCTATAGGAAGGCCTGAAGTCATATCCCCATTGTGAAATACAATGTGCTTCATCAATAGCAAATAAAGAAACTTTTATTTTTTTTAAAAATTCTTGAAAACTATTTTGTGACAATTTTTCGGGGGAACAATAAATAAAGGAATATTTTCCTTCAATGGCATCTTGCATGATGATGGATTCCTCCTCACTATTTAATTGTCCACCTAATTGTACGGCTGTGATTTTTTTATGGGTCAAATCCTTTACCTGATCCTGCATTAAGGCTATGAGGGGACTAATAATGACACATATTCCTTGTTGGTATAATGTGGGAATTTGAAAGCATAGAGATTTTCCTGCACCAGTTGGCAATAAGGTAAGGACATCTTGACCAGCTAATACTGCATCTATGACAGCCAATTGTTGTGGCCTAAAGGAATCATAGCCCCAATACGTTTTTAATATGTCAGATACGGTTTTCAAAAAAGGTTACTCTAGTTTTTTTCGAAATAACCTTAATGAATTAATAGCTAACACAACATCGCTTAAGGCCATGATTAAAGCGCCGTAGGTAGGCCCCCAAGTGCCTAATAAACCCAAAGCCGCAACTGGTATTGCTACTATATTATAAGAAAATGCCCAAACTAAATTTTCTTTGATGGTTTCATAGGTACGTCTTCCTAATCCAAGTGCCATTGGTAAATTTTTTAAACCTTGATTCATTAAAATCACTTGTGCACTTTGAATAGCAATATGGGATGCATTACTTAATGAAATTCCTATTGTTGCTTTTGCTAATGCAGGAGCATCATTAATTCCATCTCCCACCATGGCGGTAGGGCTTTGTAAGGTGAGTGCTTCTAATTTTGCTAACTTATCGGCAGGACTTTGTTCACTTATTATTTCTTGTATACCCAAAGCCTTACCCACTTTTTCGCATTTAGTGTGTTGATCTCCGCTTAATAAAATAGTATGGATACCTAAAAGATGCAAAGTATGAATCACATTTTTCGCTTC
>JAFMJX010000187.1 GCA_017853235.1 Chitinophagaceae bacterium
AATCCAGCGACCACCCTATAATTTGGGGCATGGAAAATACCCACTACTTAAAATTTTTGATCGTAGAAGTATGCGATCGTTAGATAAAAGGAATCACACAAAAAAGGCGTCCCGTAAACGGGACGCCTTTTTAAATTTTAATTTTTTAGACTTTAACAAGAACGTAAGTTTCAGTTCAATGTATTCAATGTAGTTTGAATGGCTTCAAAATTTGGCAAGTCACCTGGTGTTGGACATACTTCAGCATATTGAACTACTCCTTCTTTATCAATCACAAATGCAGAACGCTTACTTACACCTTGCATTTCAAAAGCAGGAAATACATCATATAAAACTCCAAATGCAGTGGTAGCAGCTTTATTGAAATCACTTAATAAAGAGAAATTTAATTTTTGTTCTTCCTTAAATTTACCCAAGGTAAATAAAGAATCTACTGATATTCCTAATACGGTTGCATTCGCATTATTATAAGTAGCGATATTGTCTCTGATATTACATAACTCAGCAGTACAAACGCCTGTGAAAGCAAGTGGAAAAAATAATACCACCACGTTTTGACCTTTAAAATCTGCTAAGGATACTGGTTTTTTGTCTGTATCAAACAAAGTGAAATTAGGTGCTGCTTGTCCAATTGAAATGCTCATTTTTTATATTTTATGATGAATAATTAATTCAAAAGTAAACCCGAAAATTGACTTTTATTTTACAACATGGATATTCGTAACAATTTTTTCCTTTTTCGAAACCGACTCCACAGAATCCATTAATTCTTGAAATAAAAGTGGGCGTTTTTCGTAATATTCCAAGGTACTGTAAAAGTCATTCACAGTGACTTTATGGAACGAAAATACCTTATTGTATAATTCAATATTGGTTTTGTTTAATCTCCAAGTGCTGTCTAAAACTGCTTTTCGAACATAATAATCATCGGCTTTCATGAGTTGCCAAACGACTATTTTAAACTTATCAAATGGAATCAATTTTTTAGAAGTCCCCTGATTCGTTTGACAAGCACTAAAGCAAAATAATAGTATAATAATCGCAATTCTCATTCTAAGGTTTCCTTGTATTTATTAATATTTGCAACATCGATGGTAGACAAAGTAGCTAATAACTGCTTTTTCATTGTTTTATCTGCAGGATTAAAAATACCAATAATTTCGGTCACTTTTCCTTGCATTAAAATAGGAATTGCCATCATATTAGGGCTGTTTTCATATATTTCCTGAAAACCCATTAAGGCATTTAATATTTGAGGCCTTGCTTCCAAAGGCTTTTCAGCCATTTGATCTAGTCCTTCTCTGTAATAAGTGTATAATATTTCGTGAATTTTATCGGATCCATTTTGAGTTAAGTTATCAATTAAAATATAACGATTCCTTTGTCCATCATAGGATTTCCAACCTATAATTCCAGAACCCTCAGGTGCATTATTAACAATATTGAAAGCTTGATTAAAATAAGGCTTCCCTCCTTTTGGAGAAAAGGTGTCATAGTCCAAACCTAAAATGACATAAATGTAATAGGCAATGGTTGCTGTTAAATTGGCTTGTAATGCATCCGTACCCTGTACTCTGTTTTCGTTAAACTCAATAGGTTGAGACAACTGATATTTAAAAGTAAAGTTGGCATCCTGCATGTTCAATAATGGAGTGGTATAATTACTATTAAACACTGGTCTATTTGAAACCACACTCAACTTTGCTTCATACACTCCTGTTGAAACAATAGATTCAATGCTTATAAAAAAATTGCACTCAATCTTCTCCTCGTTAGAAAACGCATCATTGGTCCATTTTCGTTGATTGATAAAATCCTTTAATTGACTTTGTAATTGAATGAACGTTTTTGGATCTACTTGATTTTCTACTTTAACTGTTTGTAAAGTTACAGTAGCATTTAACTCCTGAGAAAAAGAAGTATGATGAAATAACAACGCAATAAAAATGAAGGATACTAACTTTTGCATCATATTGGATCCCTTTGATTGAATAGGTCTAAAATACAAAAACGTCCCGATAGTTTTGACATTACGGGACGTTTTAATAAAATATAAACTAAAGATTAACGGAATAAATCGTTCTCTTCGTTTTTACGATAATAAATTTTGTCATCAATAAATTCAGCAGTTGCTAAAATAGCTGGATTAGGCATACGCTCATATGCTTTTGAAATTTCAATTTGTTCTTTATTCTCATGAATTTCTTCCAAGCTGTCTGTATGACTTGCAAATTCTTCTAACTTAGAGTGCAACTCTTCTCTAATAGAGATGTTGATTTGATTCGCTCTACGAGAGATAATAGAAATTGATTCGTATAAATTACCAGTTTTTGCTTTTAAAGCTTTTAAACTTTTTGTTTCTACTACAGAGGGGACGTTAGCGCCCATGTGTCTTCTTAATTTGCTCATTTTATATTATTTAAGAAATTATCAGTTTGTTGTTTAATTTTTTTTGCTTCTGGCAATAAAGGACTATCACTGAATCGGTCTACAAAATCATTATATTCCTCAATTACTTTTTCGAATCTTTCCTTTTGTTTGTCTACAAAACTGTTTTCAGCAAATTTATAATACGATTTAATCGTTAATAATTTATACTGATCTGAATTTTTAGAATCAGGATACCCGTCAGATAATAAGCCATAAGATATAGCCGCAGAGCGGTATAGCGCTAATTCATAATATAAGGTTGCTGTCTTATAATCCTTTAACTCTAATTTAGAACGACAAGCATCAATGGTTTCAGTAGCATCTTTTACTCTTTTACTAGTAGGGTGCGCATCAATAAATGCTTGCATTAATTGAATCGTACGATTTGTAGTAGTTTGATCCAACTCTGCTTTTGGAGAACGTTTAAAATAAGTATAGGCTCTTAAAAATTCAACCTCTTCGGTTCTTGCACTTGCTGGGAAATATTCAATAAATGTTTTGAATAAATTTTCAGCATTTTCATAATCCTTATCTAAATAATAGGAGTTTGCGAATTTCAAATACAATTCCTCATATCTTGGAGTTCCTTTTACAAAAGGCATAACAGATTCAAAGAGCTGCTGAGCGTTCACATACTTTTTTTCATCAAAGTACTTCTCTGCCATTTTCACTTTGAAGTCCGTATCCTTGTTCTTTAAAATTTTTTGAAATTTTGAAGTACAAGAGGAAAGACCCAAAATAAGGCAAAAAATGACGATTATTCTATTCATACAGGGAGGCAAAATTAACTAATATTCAGCAATTTATGGCTAAAAATAATCTGAAGCTAGGCTGGGACGTTAAGATTAACATAAAAAACCCCGCTTAGCAATGCTAAACGGGGCTATATCAATCACTTAGGATAAGATTCTTACCCTTTGTTTGCGTTTTCGTCGTCCATTTTAGCCTTAATTTCAGCTAAAGCACCTAAGTCACCTAAAGTGGATTTTTCTACCTTGCTTTGGATAGTTTTCACCGCTTTTTTAGTTTTCTCAGTTTCTACTTTCGCTTCTTTCTTAGCTACTTCTTTTTCTTCATGAATTGCTTGTTCCCAAATTCTAGCATGGCTAACTACAATTCTCTTTTCATTACGATCAAATTCGATCACCATGAATTTTGCAGTTTCTTCAGCTTGAACTTGCTTACCATCTTCTTTTGCAAGGTGACGGTTAGGTGCAAACCCTTCTAAGCCATGAGGCATTTGAACAATAGCACCTTTATCATCCTTACGAACGATGGTACCATCATGTATAGATCCAATTGCAAAAGTTTCTTCTAATGCATTCCAAGGATCTTCTTCCAATTGCTTATGACCTAATTGTAATTTTCTATTTTCTTTGTCAATGTTCAAGATGATGAT
>JAFMJX010000188.1 GCA_017853235.1 Chitinophagaceae bacterium
TTAGAAAATTGGTAGATGAGAATTTTGAAACATTTAAGAAATAATAGCGTATGAACGAATTTTATAAAAGTGAATTCTCTGCGTGAGGAAAACACCACCTGAAATCGGTCCAAATCGGTCGTTTCTCGTTTTGTGAAAACATAACCAATTACAAATCAACACCTTCATTTTCTTAAAAAATATTCATAACCCTGAGGTCTCGGGTTCAAATCCCGGTCTCGCTACATGAAAATCAAGGACTTACGAAAATCGTAGGTCCTTTTTTGTTTCTGCGTGAGAAATTGCGTGAGTTTCTGCGTGAGGTTTTTGATCAATACATTTATTTGTTTGTTTTGCCTCCAATTTTCAGGATCTAATAAAAGCTGTCTATTAAACATGTTATAAAGTCAGGGTAAAATTTGGTAATTTAGATATACAGTGAAGCTTGATTAATTTTTCTGGTTTTAATGAACTCGCGAATCTGCCTGAGATTTTTAACATTTCTTACTTAATAAAATGACCCTTTAATGCTGATATTTATAATGAATTAAATGACAGTCGTTTTTTTGTGATTTTTTAATCATGCAAATTTTTTAAAATGAAAACTGTTCTCGTTTTTGGAATTGGAAAAGTGGGCACACTAGTAGGCATTTTGCTGAAACAACGTTTTGATGTTACTGGATTTGATAAAAATATGCCCACAGAGCCCACTGGATTTGAATGTATCCAAGGTGATATTCATGATCAGGCACTTTTGGAAAAAACCATTCCTAACTTTGATGCTGTGATTTCATGTATGCCTTATAATTTAAATCTTTCAATTGCCCTTATTGCACATGCGCATGGCGTTCATTACTTCGACCTAACAGAAGATGTTCCTACAACTGATATGATCATGCAATTGTCAGAAACCGCAAAAGCAGTTATGGCGCCGCAGTGTGGACTGGCGCCCGGATTAATTGGAATTATAGGAGCTAACCTGTCTAATCGCTTCACTAAACTTCGCGACATTGAACTTCGTGTGGGCGCATTACCACGTTATCCAAATGGACTGCTTGCATATTCCTTTACATGGTCGCCGGCCGGTGTAATTAATGAGTATATTAACGATGCTGAAGTGATTCATAACAGGGTCAGAAAAATGGTTCCTTCACTTGATGGAATTGAAAGCATAAATATTGAAGGAAGGGATTATGAGGCCTTTACTACATCGGGTGGTTTAGGTACCATGTGCCGAACCTACGAAGGAAAAGTAGATACCTTAAATTATAAAACCATCAGATACCCGGGTCATGCGCAGCTCATGCGTTTTCTTTTGTATGAGTTAATCTTAAAAGAAAAGCGTGAACTAGTAGAAACCATTTTAACTGAAGCCAAACCTCCAGTAGCAGATGATGTGGTACTGGTGTATGCTGTTGTTGAAGGATGGAAAGGAGAGGCACTTTCCAGAGAGGAATACTACCGTTCATTCCATCCCATCGACATCAACGGGAAAAAGTGGAGAGCGATTTCATGGACTACTGCTGCATCAATAGCTGCAGTTGTGGAAATGGTAGCCGATCAAAAGTTACCTCAAAAAGGATTTATCAAACAGGAAGAGATTGATTTTAATACCTTTATGGAAACAAAGAATGGACAATTATTTAAAGGACAATTTTAACCAAATGAATAAGATTCAGGAAATTCAAATTGTCATGGACGCACTCATGGATAAATACAGTGACCGCGTACCTGATGTGAAAAAAATTATTAATGCCATGATTGTAAAGGGTATCATTAGTAAAGCCGATGATATTGTCAATGATCATATTGCTTTTCGAACATTGGGTGTGCCGCAACTGGGTATTCAATCGCTAGAAAAAATATTTCTTCATTATGGTTATACCAAAAGGGAGCCTTTATATTTTGAATCTAAAAAATTAAATGCCTACTGGTATGCACCTCCTGCACCTAATTTTCCGCGCATCTTTATTAGTGAGCTTAGGGTTAACGAATTGAGTGAGCAGGCTCAAGCAATCATTCATTCCTACACCAATGAAGTTGAGGATGATCCTATTAATGATTTAAATTTGGATGATCCCATTGCTGTTGGTGATTTTTTGCATAAAGGATTATGG
The DNA here is from genome assembly GCA_017853235.1 of Chitinophagaceae bacterium. Lineage (GTDB taxonomy): Bacteria > Bacteroidota > Bacteroidia > Chitinophagales > Chitinophagaceae > Sediminibacterium. The sequence continues at coordinate 2,097 of JAFMJX010000188.1, forward strand.
AGATTGCCAACAATTGAAGATTATCAATCGCTCCAAAACGAATCAGAATATGCTTCTTGGGTAATTTATAATCGTTATTATTTGAATCATTATACCATTAGCCTGCATCACCTTCCAGAGGGATACAATACCTGTGCTGCTTTCAATGAATTTTTGGAAGGCATTGGTGTTATTTTAAATGATGCGGGTCGAAAAATTAAAATGAGTCCGGATGGGCTTCTTTGTCAAAGTTCTACAGTGGCTCAAATAATTGATGTGCCTTTTATTGATGGCAGGTCTTTACCCATTGCTGGAAGTTATGTGGAGTTTGCTGAGCGAAGGGTATTACCGGAATTTGCGCAACTAGACCCCAAATTATTAAAGCGCGAACATTTTCGTGAAGGATTTGAAGCTGGTAATGCAGACAAAATTTTTGAAAGTACGTTCAGTTCACAGATTAAAAAATAGATCATGATAAGCGATGTATTGCAGAAGCTAGGTATTCAGCAATTAAACCAAGGTATATCAACAGGTGCAAATAATTGGCATGGCAATGGCGCTTTGCTTGAATCAAAATCTCCTGTTGATGGTCATTTAATAGGTACTGTTCACATGGGTGGCGCAAAAGATTATGATCAGGTAGTTGATACCGCACAACAGGCATTTTTAGTGTGGCGAAATTTACCTGCTCCCAAGCGCGGTGAAATTATTAGACAAATTGGTGATCGCCTTCGTTTGCACAAAGATGCATTGGGTAAGCTCGTTTCTTATGAGATGGGTAAAAGCTTGCAGGAAGGATTGGGTGAGGTTCAGGAAATGATTGACATATGCGATTTTGCGGTAGGCCTTTCAAGGCAATTATATGGTTTAACAATGCACTCCGAACGCCCTATGCACCGGATGTATGAGCAGTACCATCCACTTGGTGTGGTTGGCATCATTTCTGCATTTAATTTTCCAGTTGCAGTTTGGTCTTGGAATGCCATGATTGCATGGGTATGCGGTAACACATGTGTTTGGAAACCTTCTGAGAAAACGCCTCTAACAGGTATTGCTTGTCAACACATCGTTGCTGTTGTTTTTGCAGAAAATAATATTCCCGAAGGGGTTTCCTGCTTGATAGTTGGAGATGCTCATATTGGTAAAGCCATGGCTGCTGATGAAAGAGTTGCCCTTATTTCGGCAACAGGTTCAACTGCCATGGGAAAATCTGTTGCTTCAACTGTTGCGCAAAGATTGGGTAAAAGCTTACTGGAACTTGGAGGCAACAATGCAATCATTATTTCGCAAAACGCTGATCTCAAGCTTGTAATACCTGCTGTTGTTTTTGGTGCTGTGGGAACTTGTGGGCAGCGATGCACCACCACAAGACGCTTGATTGTTCATAGCGCTGTGTATAATGATGTTAAAATTGCATTGGCCAATGCTTACATGCAATTAAAAATTGGGAATCCACTTTTATCTGAAAATCATTTGGGTCCATTAATTGATATTGATGCTGTTCTTTCTTTTTCTGCTGCGATAGAACAAGCAAAAAAAGAAGGCGGAAAGCTGCTCGCAGGCGGCAACTTGTTTACTGGAGAAGGGTATGATTCCGGTTGTTATGTGCAACCCGCAATTGTAGAAATGTCATCTCAAACAAATATTGTCAAGGAAGAGACTTTTGCTCCCATCCTATATATACTTCCGTATGAAACTTTAGATGAAGCCATTGCTTTACAAAATGCTGTACCACAAGGACTATCGTCAGCCAT
>JAFMJX010000189.1 GCA_017853235.1 Chitinophagaceae bacterium
ATGACTTGTTTATTTAATGCATTTAATTTGTCTGGACGATTAATGGTAATGATCAAAGTGTGATCTTCCATTTTAGTAAACAATGTTTGGAATGACATACAAAACAATTTAGTATTGACTGCACCTACTTTTGTTGACCCGACACCCAATTTCGAATATAATCGGCAATGTCACTAGTGTTGGTACCAGGCGCAAATAAAGTGCCCACACCCATTGCTCTTAATTGAATACTATCTTCTTCGGGGATAATTCCGCCCCCAGTTAATAAAACATTGGTTAACCCTTTTTCTTGCATCAACTGGTACACTTTAGGAAATACTGTCATATGCGCGCCAGATAAAATACTTATGCCAATTGCGTCTACATCTTCTTGTAAAGCAGCTTGAACCACCATTTCTGGGGTTTGTCTTAATCCTGTATAAATCACTTCCATGCCTGCATCTCTTAATGCAGTAGCTATGATTTTAGCTCCTCGATCATGCCCATCTAATCCAACTTTAGCAACTAATACTCGTATCGGTTTTGACTGACTCATTTTTACTATAAAGGTGACTTCAATTTACATTAATTCGTGGAAAGTAAACTTAAACAAGTTCGAATTCTTTGGGCTGCATCTTTTAATTCAATGGCTTCCACAATGTCAAAGACACCTGGACCAAATTTTCCGCCTACTAACATGATTCTAAAAGCCAATAACAATTCGCCTAATTTTATGGGCCGATCTGTGGCCAGTTGTTTAAAATGATTTTCCAGATTCAATGTATCTTTTGGAAATTCGGCTACTTGTGCAAATTTTTCATATTCATTAGACAGTGCTGTAAAAAAATCTTGTTTATCACTGTTCCACTTGGATTGAATGCTAGCAGTATCAATGCCCTCAGGTGCTTTAAAATAAAAAGCACTTTGACTTACAAAGTCGGGAAGTAAATGACACCTTTCTTTCACGGCTCCTATTACTTTGACTAAATAGGCCCATTCATGTACTTCAATATTTGCAGCATCTAAATAGGGTTTTACTAATGGAGCTAATAATTCGTTGTCTGTTTTTTGAATCCATTGTTGGTTGAACCATTTTGCTTTTTCATAATCAAATTTGGCCCCAGCTTTATGCACCCTATCTATAGAAAATTGTGTTATCAATGCATCCAATGTAAATATTTCCTGTTCGGTACCATTGTTCCAACCCATCATGGCTAATAAATTCACAAAAGCTTCAGGTAAAAAACCTCTTTCTCTAAATCCAATAGTTTTTTCTTGTGTTTTAGGATCCTGCCAATCCATTGCAAAAACAGGGAAACCTAAACGTTCTCCATCTCGTTTGCTTAATTTGCCATTTCCTTCTGGCTTTAGGATTAAAGGGAGATGCGCCCATTGAGGCATCTTATCTAATCCAAATAAATATTTCCATAATAAAATGTGAACAGGTGCACTAGGCAGCCATTCTTCTCCTCTAAATGCATGTGTAATTTTCATTAAGTAATCATCTACCACTACTGCTAAATGATAGGTGGGCATTCCATCCGCTTTTAATAATACTTTATCATCTACAGTGCTTGCATCAAATGAAACCTCCCCTCGAATCATATCAACAAACTGAACTTGTTCTGCATCTGGTATTTTAATTCTAATTACATAAGGAATTTGTTGATCTAGCAGTTCCGCAACTTCTTTTTCAGATAATGAAATTGAATTTTTCATTTCCATGCGATGTGCACGACTGTATTGAAAGTTGGGAATTTCTTTTCTTTTTTCTTCTAATGCTTGAGCAGTGTCAAAAGCATAATAAGCATGACCTTCTTGAATTAATTTTTTTGCATAATCCTGGTAAATGGCCTTGCGTTCACTTTGACGATAAGGTCCATAAGCACCACCGTGCGCTGGACTTTCGTTGGGGGTTAACCCACACCAATTTAGTGTGTCTAAAATATATTGTTCAGCACCTGGTACAAATCGAGATTGATCTGTATCCTCAATTCTTAAAATAAAATCTCCTTGATGATGTTTTGCAAATAAATAATTGAATAAAACAGTCCTTACGCCACCTATGTGCAATCCGCCTGTAGGGGAGGGAGCAAACCTAACTCTAACCTTTGAATCCATGAATTATTTGTTTATACAAAGATAATATTCAATTGGGCAAAAGAACTATTTATCTTTGTGTATGTACTTGGTAAAAACTCCTTTTTGGTTGAAGCTCCTTTATCCGAGCGGAATTTGGAAAATACCTACTTCTAAAAAAGTGGTGTACCTCACATTTGATGATGGTCCTCATCCTGAAGCGACTCCTTTTGTTTTAGAACAACTCAAAAAATACAATGCAAAAGGGACCTTTTTTTGCATTGGGAAAAATGTACTTTCTTATGCTCAAATTTATGAATCAATCCTTTCGGAAGGGCACGCAGTGGGCAATCATACTTATGATCATTTAAATGGTTGGAAATCCGATGACATAAGATACTTAGACAATATCAAAAGTGCTGCTAATTTAATTGTAACAAATTTGTTTCGACCTCCATATGGCAGAATTAAATTTAGTCAAATACGTGCTCTAAAAAAACATTCTGAATGTCCACAGCAAATCATTATGTGGGATATTTTGAGTGCCGATTTTGATATTTCACTGCATGGAGATCAATGTGCTAAAATTGTCATGGAAAAAAGTGCATCCGGATCCATTATTGTTTTTCATGACAGTGCTAAGGCCTGGGACAGATTAAAAATTGCTTTACCTAAAGTGCTCCAGTATTTCCAGGATAATGGTTATGAAATGGCTTTGTTGCCACTATAAAAAAAGGCCAAGGTAGAAACCTCAGCCGGTATAATCCGTACCCTATAAAAAACAAAGTTTATTAGATGGGAGACAATGGTTAGTGCCTTGTCAAACACTTAAACGTGTAAAATTGGCATTTTAGTGTGTTGTTAACTAAAAAAACACTTGTTTTGTATTAAAACTGCTTAATAATGAGGTGGATAGATACACATGCACATCTTTATTCTGAAGAATTAAAGCCAGACTTAGATGGGATCGTTAGCCGTGCACAATTGGAGGGGATTGAAAAAATTTATATGCCAGCCATTGATAGTTCTTGTATACAAGATATGTTGGCTTTGGAAAAGAATTACCCTCAATTATGTATTGCTATGATGGGACTTCATCCATGTTATGTAAAAGAAAATTATCTAGCAGAATTAAATGTAGTAGAACAGTGGTTGTCAAAAAGAAAATTTTGTGCCATTGGAGAAATTGGACTAGACTATTATTGGGATAAAACTTTTGTTAAGCAACAACAGGAAGCTTTTGAGTTGCAAATGCAATGGGCTTTAAATTATAATTTACCTATTTGTATTCATACACGAAATGCGATGGGAGAAACAATAGAAGCTGTGAAGCCATTTGCTAAAAAAGGTTTACGAGGAATTTTTCATTGCTTTAGTGGCAGCAAGGAATCGGCAACGCAAATTATTGAAATGGGATTTCATTTAGGTTTAGGCGGTGTTTTAACTTATAAAAATGCAGGTGTAGCGGAAGCAATCAAAGATATTCCAATGGAGTGGTTGGTCTTAGAAACAGATGCGCCTTATTTAGCTCCTGTGCCATATAGGGGCAAGCAAAATGAGCCATCTTATATGATTGAAGTTGCTAAAAAATTAGCGGACATTAAAAAATTGCCATTACATGAAATAAGCGAAGCTACTTCGCGAAATGCCGAAGGCATTTTTAAACTATAAAAACAAAGGATAACCCAATTAATTATTTATCTTTGCCACCCTTTAGAGAGGTGTCCGAGTGGTTTAAGGAGCACGCTTGGAAAGCGTGTATACGGCAA
>JAFMJX010000190.1 GCA_017853235.1 Chitinophagaceae bacterium
AATCACTTCTCCATTAGGCGCTTCCCAGCTGCGCCATTGTTTTCCATAAACAGGACCTAAATCGCCATTGGCATCTGCCCACTCATCCCAAATACGAACGCCATTATCTTTTAAATATTTAATATTAGTATCTCCTTTCAAAAACCAAAGTAATTCGTAAATAATACTTTTAAGATGTAATTTTTTAGTCGTCACTAACGGAAAGCCTTCCGCTAAGTCAAAACGCATCTGGTAACCAAAACAACTTTTAGTGCCAGTTCCGGTACGATCCGTTTTTTCAGACCCATGATCTATGATGTGTTGTAATAAATTCAAGTATTGTTGCATAGTGCAATTTACAACCAATACCTATTATGTTAAAATCATTTTTTACCCTTACGACGAGCTAATTCCTTACGTATTAACAACAATTCCCTATTGGTTTGACCGTTCACACTGGAATTTTCCTGTGCTCGTCTCATCAAATAAGGAATGACATCTAATAAAGGGCCATATGGGAGGTATTTACTCACATTATATTTTTGCAAAGCCAAATTAAAAGTGATATGATCGCTCATTCCAAAAAGCTGCGAAAAATGAACGCGATGGTCATTATTGGACAACCCCAATTGAGCCATTTTTTGAACAATGTTCATATTGCTTAGTTCATTGTGCGAAGCCAACACCATAGAAATACTATCCTTATGTTCTAGACAATAATTTGCTGCTGCGTCAAAATCGGCATCCGTCGCCTCTTTATTATCATGAATGGGTGAAGGATAATTTTTTTGAAGTGCACGCGCTCTTTCTTTTTCCATATATGCTCCGCGTACTAATTTTGCCCCTAATAAAAAATTACCTTCTTTGGCTAATTGATGAGAAATTTTTAAAAAATGTAACCTATCATGGCGATACAATTGATAGGTATTATACACCACTGCTTTTTCTTTATTGTATACTGCCATTAATTCAAATGCCAATCTATCAATTGGATCTTGAATCCAGGTTTCTTCTGCGTCAATCAAAATTCCAACTCCTTTTTCAACTGCAGCATCACAAATTGCATACAATCTATCTCGCACTCTATCCCAAGCTGCATTCTCAGACTCACTGTCATGAATGCCACTTCTTAAACGAGGCGCTTCATTTAATGTTTCTAATAAATCCATGCTTGCAACACCTGTGATTTTAATTCCAACAAATGGAACATTGGTTTGTGTAGCAGCAAAGTTGACTGCTTCAATAATTTTTTCAGTTACTTCATCAAAATTTTCTTCCCCTTCTTTTGCTTCAACTCCATAATCTAAAATCACTTGCACACCATAGGAACTTAATTGTTTTGTTACTATTGCCGAATCTTCCAAAGTTTCACCACCCACAAATTGTTTAAAAATAGTGTTTCGAATAATCCCATTTATAGGCAACCCCGACTTCATTAACAATGGTGTAGCACGTGTTGCTATATTTACAACCCACGGACTTTGAATGACTGAAAAAAGAAATCTTGCTTTTTTTAAATCTCCTATAGATTTATAGGCAAATGCATTTTGGGTATTCTCAAAAGATAGGTTCATACTAACGTGTATTCGTATTGCAAATATCGTTCGGAATTATTGAAAATCAAAAGGTTTTAGGATATAAATGACAGGAGCTTAGGCATACTTTTTGCTAAAAAAGGATTGCCTATATTTAGGGAGTAAAAATTGACATATGCGCATTATAGAAACGGAAATTTATGTTTACAAAATTCCAATGGTTCCATTTACGATAAGCACTGGAACAATGCATTTTGCCCAAAATATCCTTATAAAAATCATGACGGACGAGGGCTTTATTGGGTATGGAGAATGTTCTGCTTTTCCTATGATTGTAGGTGAAACACAATGGAGTTGCTATCATAATGCAAAGGATTTTGCAGCTTTTTGGAAAGGCAAAGATCCCTTAGCGATATCACAAAGATTAGCTGAATTAGACACGATCATTGCTGGCAATTATACTGCCAAAAGTGCTTTTGACATGGCATTATACGACATAGCAGCCAAAGTTAATAATCAACCACTCTATGCCTATTTAGGAGGTAGCCAAAAAACAATCGAATCGGATTTAACGATTGGCATTGATACGCCACAAAAAATGGCAACACAAGCCATTGAATTTGTTGAAAAAGGGGTTACTATGATTAAAGTAAAATTGGGTAAAAGTCCTGCAGAAGATGTTGAAAGAATAAGACAAATAAGACAAGCAGTGGGGCCTCAAATTAAATTAAGGATAGATGCCAATCAAGGCTGGAATAAGGAAGATGCTTTAAAAGTTTTGACACAATTATCCCCCTATGACATTCAATTTTGCGAACAACCCATGCGAAAATATGATGACGATGCTTTGCCCGCTTTAGTGGCTGCTTCACCAATTGCTATCATGGCTGATGAATCTGTTTTTACACATCATGATGCCCGAAGAATTATTGCACAAAAAGCATGTCACTCTATTAACATTAAATTTTCAAAAAGCGGAGGAATACAAGAAGCCATAAAAATTCATGATATCGCAAAAGCCCATCAAATTCCTTGTATGATGGGTGGCATGTTAGAAAGCCGACTGGCACTTAGTGCAAAAATGCATTTTAGCATGGCACATGATAATATCATATACCATGATATGGATACTTGTTTATTGGGACATTTAGAGGATCCTGTGTTAGGAGGTGTTACTTTTAACGGCATGCATCTTAGTATTGGCGATGCCCCAGGAATTGGCGCACAAGTTGATCCTAAATACTTAGCTAAATTAGAATCCTGCAAGATATAATGGGCTCCTTCTTTTATTTGTGTAGGATGTAATACCATTGAAGTAGTATCTTTGAGGCAGCAATTTATTTTTTATTACATCTCAAAATAAGGACTATGGAAGCGCGCAAAGCTGGAGATTCTTTTATCACCATGAACGAATTAGTGTTACCCAATGACACCAACACCTTTGGCGATTTAATGGGTGGTAAATTAATGTACTGGATGGATATTGCAGCTTATTTAGCAGCAGCAAAACATTGTAATTCAGCATGTATGACTGCTTCAGTTGATAATTTAAGCTTCAAAACACCTATTAAATTAGGGAATGTGATTTGTATTGAAGCCATTGTAACAAGGGCCTTTACAACATCTATGGAAATTCATTTAAAAGTGTGGAATCAAAATATGATTAAACAATCCAGAGAATTAAGCAATGAAGCTTATTTCACTTTTGTAGCTTTAGATGAAAATAAAAATCCTAAAAAAGTACCTGCTGTTATTCCAGAAACCGAAGAACAAAAAAAATATTTTGATGGCGCTTTGAGAAGACGTCAATTACGTTTAATCCTTGCTGGAAAAATGAAACCAGACGATGCTACCGAATTAAAAGCTTTGTTTGTAAAAGATGAATAGCAAAAAAATTAGGATGTTTTTATGAAATGATGTTTGCCACGCATCATATACTCTTTGCTTTGCTCAATGCCATCCATAATTTGTTCTAAAATTTCTTCTACCGAATTGGAATAATCAATCACTAAAGGTGCTTTAAAACGAATGCTCAATTGTGTACCCACTTTTTTGTATTTCAAACCTACTTTAGTAAAAGCACGCCAAAAACCATTAATAACAACCGGCACCACAATGGGTTGATTGTTTTTTATGATATGCGCAGTGCCTTTGCGTCCTGGGGCAAAAGGCTTGGTAGTTCCTTGCGGAAAAGTGATCACCCAACTTTTTGCTAAAGCCTTATCAATTTTTTGAGTGTCTACTTCGTCTCTGCTTCTGTGAACATCTTTTCCTTCGGCACGCCAAGTACGTTTAACTGTTAAAGCACCA
>JAFMJX010000191.1 GCA_017853235.1 Chitinophagaceae bacterium
AGAAAGAATAAGTTTTGTAAGTCCTTATGCGAATTTAAATTATTGGCAATCACCAACCACTCAATTAGACCTGTCATTTGAGAAAAAATTTGGTAAAAATTTATCCATCTACGGTAAAATAAATAATCTTACTGATGCTCCGTTAGAATTATCATTACATCAATCTTATAATAATTATATGGCAGCTAGCGGATCCAGAATATTGGCATTGCAATCTGATCCAGAAAATAGAATTATTATCCAAAAGGATTATTATAGAACTACCTATTTATTTGGAATTCGCTATAAACTTTAATCAAACTATAATTTAAAAAGATGAAAAAATATATTTTGTTCTTATTAGTTGCCATCACAACAGTTTTGCTTTCTTGTAATAAAACAGAAGAAACTAAGGATTTGTGGGCTGCAGTAATTGTCCCTGCTTCACCTATCAGTGAATCAACACCTTTGACAGGCCCTGTTAAAGGAACTATGTTAGCAGGTAAAACCTATACTGTAGTAGGGGATATTTTTGTTAACACAGGAGACACTTTAGTTATTCAACCTGGTGTTACAGTAAATTTTACAGGTACTGCAGGTGTACCAGTGGGTGTTGGAGTAAAGGGAACCTTATTATCCCTAGGTACCAAAGAAAATCCTATTACTATGACTTATCCAGGAGTGGTTAGGACGGATCAGTTAGGTTCAAATCCAGATACAGATCCAGCATTAAAAGGAAAATGGACTGGAATAATTGGGGCTACCACTTGTCCTTTAATTGTCATTAAATGGACACATATAGACTTTGGTGGTGCTGCTATTAGTTCTGCAATGAAGAGCTTTACAGGAGGATCAAGTCCTTATTCAGTCTATTTTGCAAATCCTGATGGAAGTTTTATTTTAGAAGATTCTTGGATTTATGGAAGTGTGGATGATCCATTTAGAATTAATGGAGGAAAAATACATGTGATGAGAAACACATTTGAAAAATGTGGTTATACAGGAGGGGAAGCTATGAATGCAAAAGCAGGAACCATTGGAGATTTTGCTTACAATTTATGTATTGGAATGGCAACCAATGGTCCTAAAATTTCTAATATTAATGTTGCCGTTGGAAAACCTGGATCTAATGTGCGTATTTACAATAATACAATAATTAATTGTGGATACAGAAGATCAGCAGCTGGTCGTGGTGGTTCGATCAACTTTGAAGAAGGGGCAGGCGGAATGGCTTATAATAATTTAATTGTGAATTGTAAATTTGGTTTGAGAGTAGTAGGAACTCCTATTGCAGATACTGCCAATTTAAGATATGGATATAATTTTTATTATGCAGATTCGCTATCTGTAGCAAGTCAATTTATACCTTCCTTATCTGTAAGTACTGCCATTAGCAAACCTATGGAAACAGATATTCCAAAACCTTCTACTTATTTGCCTGTTGGATGGACTGTAGGTGCTGTATATACTGCTCCAGCCTCAATAGTTGGTGCAAATAATCCTCAATTTATTAATGCACCTGTTCCTTTACCAGCGGGTTTAATGCTTCGAGACATTGCTGTAGTGGGTAATTACAACTTCGCATTAAAACCAAATTCACCTTGCATTGGAGCTGGATTTATTGGATTCTCACCAAGAGCAGATGTTATACAAGATATAAGATTAGGAGCAACAGAAATTACCCCTCCAGGAAAGGATATTGGTTGCTATCAAAGCAATGGTAGAGGAAATCAACATTAATTTTTTGCATAGTAATCATATAAGGTGTCAAAAGTATTTTTTATTTTTGACACCTTTTTTAATACTCCAATATCATGTCAAAATCTTTATTAAATAATTTTAGAAATTTACACCGAAAATTTGCCTCTGTTTTATTTGTATTTTTCTTTTTTATAGGTGTAACAGGAAGCTTACTTGCTTTTAAATCTTTTTTTACAAAAACAATTTTTGAAAACAATGAAGTGAAAGCCGAAGGTTCTTTAGCCCAATTTTTACCATTAGATAGTTTAGAAAAAGCAGCAATAGCTTCTATAAATGAAAAAGCGGGGACCTCTTTTAAAAAATCTGAAAAAGTAGAAATTAAAATTTCAAAAGGCACTGTTTTATTTTATTTTAAGGATGCGTATAGTATACAAGTGAATGGTGAAAATGGTTTACCTATATTGATTGAAAAAAAATATGGCGGTATTATTCAGGATATTCATGATGGTGCTATACTAGATAATTGGATTTCAAATAAATTGAGTGGATTTAAAAAAGGATACTCTTTAATCATGGGTATATCTCTATTAACACTTACAATTACAGGCACATATATGTGGTACAAACCAAAAATGATTAAAAAAAATAGGTAATAATGTCATTAAGCAAAATTCTAAAATTTGTTTTCGTAGCATTAGTATTGTTTGAAGTGGATGATATATTTGCACAGGAGAAAGATAGTATTATTCATTTCATATTTACATCAGATGTTCATTTTGGATTAACAAAAGAACATTTTAGAAATCAAGAAGATGTTGCCGCAGTAGAGGTAAACAAAGCCATGGTGCAAGTGATGAATCAATTACCTAGTATTCAGTTGCCAAAAGATAATGGTGTACAACAAAACAAATTGGTGCAAGGGATAGATGCTGTGGTGATTACTGGAGATATTGCCAACAGAATGGAAAATGGGATTCAAACTGCTACTGAATCTTGGAAACAGTTTACCACTATTTTTATAGACTCACTTCATTTAAAAAAGAAGGATGGATTAAAAACTGATTTATGGGTCATGCCAGGTAATCACGATATGACTAATGCCATTGGATTTCACCGACCTATGAGCCCAAAGAAGGATCCAGCTTCCATGATGGGTATTTATAATTTAATGTTTCCTGAAAAGACGATTACAACTTTTGATAATAGTTTATATAGAATTCATTATTCCAAAGACATTAAGGGTGTACATTTTATTTTACTAAGTTTATACCCAGATTCTGCCGAAAGAGTTTGGATGGAAAATGATTTAAAAAGTTTAAGTGTGAATACACCCGTATTATTATTTGCACATTCTATACCCGATGTGGAACCCCGATTTTTTGAAAATCCAAATGGGAAACATGATATTAATGAGGAAGATAAATTTGAAAATTTAGTTCTTGAAAGATACAAGGATGGGAAGGATGTAAGAGGTGGAACCACCATTGAACAAAATGGTTTTATAAACTTCTTAAAAAAACATCCTAATATCAAAACTTATTTTCATGGACATGAAAATTGGACTGAATATTATATATACAATGGTCCAGACAATAATATGAATCTTACTTGTATTAGGACTGATAGTCCTATGAAGGGCAGACTATCTACTAAAGATGAAACTCAATTGGCATTTGAATTAGTATCCATAAACGTTCACACTTCTGATTTAACTGTTAGGGAGGTCTTGTGGAATGCGCCTAAAAATGAATTCAATTTTTCTTGGGGTAAATTCACCAATGTATCCCTTAAATAATGTAGTGATTATTTTTTTTATTAATTTTTCTTTTAATATCATTATGATTTAAGGGCTGATATTCACTTTATAGCTCCGAATTATTAACCTCATGTTAATTTATTATTATTTTTTTTGTGCATTTTTAATAACTAATATTAAGAAATAATTATTGTTAATTTTTTTTTAACAAGAAAACTTTTTTATAAGTTATCTATTACTACCTTCGTGGCCTAAAAAATTAAAAAATGAAAAAAATTATCCTAATGCTTGCTGTTTTTGTATCAGTTAGCGTTGGTTTATTTG
>JAFMJX010000192.1 GCA_017853235.1 Chitinophagaceae bacterium
TCAATCCAATTATTTTTTGAATAATATTGGTAAAGTTTCTATTATTCAGGTTTTGAATCAGCCTTTTAGTTACACTTACGATACTACAAGTGCTCATTTTAATATTACAGAGAATTTGTTTTCGGGAAATAATGCCCCTATTTACTTCGAAGATTTAAAAAGCGATCATTTAAAAATTTCTATACTAAATAATGTTTTTATAAATAATAATGTATATGGTTTCAAAAACTACAACATAGCTACAAATATGATTTATGGAAGAGCAGATCAATTTTTTAACAAATATGCGGCTTTAATAGAAGGAAATAGTTTTGTCTCTAATAATTTAATTGATAGTTATACGGATTCTTTAGTACATGCTTCAAATTTTGGTGTTTATGGAAGTGATAAGAGTTTTAATTTAAAAAATAATTATTTAGGCAATATTAATAAAGATAAAATACTAAATAGTATTTATGATCAAACTATTAATTACAGCTCACCTAAAATTGATTTTGAGCCATTATTATTAAAACCTAATAATATTACTCCTGCGCATATTTATCAAATTTTAATTAATAATAAAACAATAGAAGATACTCAATCTATCAAAAAACAAATCGCAGAGGTGCAATTACTTTCTAATAAAGCAATCAACTATACTAACGCAAAAATTATGATAACAAGCTTTAAAGATGATTCCACGCAAATATTGCAGTTTGATACATTAACATATTCAATAAAAAATAATAACAATACGACAACCTTCAAATTTGAAGAACTGCCCAACGTAAACAGTAAGCTATTTAAATACACTATATCCAATCTCAAAAATATGAAAGAAGAATTTGTCCCAAATGTTGAGTTTGGTTTTTATAGTTTTTTGTATGAGTATCGAAAAAGAAAACCTTATGAGTTAATAAAAGTGGATGTAACTAAGCTAGATACTGTTCCAGTAGAATTTAATAAAATTGATACTAATCAAAACAGTAATCTAACAGAAAAAATTTCAATCAAAAACAGATTTGAGATGTCTTTATCATATGGAGGAGTTGTTTTTTTAGGGTCTATTAGTAATTCAAATATTTTTAAAAATGATATAAATGTATTTAATCAAGTTTTCTTTAATTACAAGATATCATCTTATTTAAGTTTTAATGTAGCAGTTTCGAATTTCAAATTAAGTAATACAGACTTTAGATCAGATAATAACGAACAATTAGCTAGAGGAATGTCTTTTATAACAAAAATAAATTCGGTATCACCTTCATTAGATTTTGATTTTATAGATAATAGATTAACCGCAAACGTTAAAAGATGGCATCCTTCTATAGGTCTTGGGATTGACTTTATTTCCTTTAACCCAACATCTTCTTACAAAGGGATGATCTACAATTTACAACCTTTAGGAACAGGTGGTCAATTAATGGATAGTTCTTCAAAGGCTTATTCTTTAATCACCCAAGGTTACTTTATAAATGCAAAAATCAAGTATCAAATTTCAAGAAGAAATAGTGTAGGGATACATTTTTCAATTCACAAAAGCGCTTCAGATTATTTAGATGATGTTGGTTCAGATGCCTATCCAGATCCCACTAAATTATATAATCTTACTAAAATGAATCCAGAAGCTGCAGTATATTTTTCAAATCCAACTTCAAGATCAACCATTTACGGACAATTAAGAAATAGTCCTAATAGTGCCTCGGATATGTATATCAATTTTGGTTTTTTTTATTCATTTAAATTTTAGAACATGATTTTTAAAAATATATATTACAAACCTCTTTTGTTAATTCTTGTTTTAGCAGTTATATTTTCCTGCAGTAAATCCGATATGATTTCCAATCTTGCTTTTCAAAAAACATTGTTAGGCGGTAAGGGAACTTATTTAAATACACAAAGAGTTTGGAAAATAGATTCAATGGCTGTTAATGATAGTGTCATAATATTAACAAATGCTCAAAAATTATTTACTAAAACATATCTCTCTGATGGAACATTTTATGATAAAGATGGTGTAGCAGGTAAATGGGATATTTCCACATTAGATAATTTAAAGGAATATTTATATGATAACAATGGTCGCTATTTATTTGATTCATTAAGTTATCGTATTGATTTAATAAGCTCCACAAAATTTATATGCACCTTGAACTCTAGTAAAAAGATTAAATATAGTTATGTCATTGCAAATTAAACATATCGTAATATTTTTATTAACTCAAAATTTTTGTTTTCAAAAAAGTAATGCGCAAATTACTGTATCATACAATATTAGCTGCTTAGCAAGTCCCAATGCAAGCAATTATAGTTCTAGTTCAGTGGCTTTTTCAATTAATAATTGCTTACAAGTATCCAATGGGTTATCAAAATTTTTGCCAGTAGGGCATAATGAATTTGTGAATCAATGTATCCCTGTGGTGCCAGATCAAAAATTCAATTTTTTAGTATATCCAAATCCATTCAAATCTTTTATCAATATAAAATCTGAAGTGCTATTGACATCTACTAATAATATAATAATTAATTTGTTTACTGCGGTTGAAGGAAAATTAATTTATTCATTACCAATTGCTAATCAAAATGTTCTTTATTCAGGAATTCAAATTAAGCCAAATTCTGTCGCATCTGGAAGCTATCTCCTTGATATTAATATAAATAATATCCCTCATCTGTATAAAATATTAAAAATTGACTAATGTTTAATAAAATCATTTTCGTTTTATTTTGGACCTTTTTGTTGAGTTCCAGATTGTACGCTCAGTCCATTCCTGATGGTATCATTTTTCAAGCAATGGCGAAAGATAATAATGGAAATGCTGCAAATGGTAGGACTATTTATGCAATTGTGTCTATTCTTACTACAAAAAATTTAGACACTAAAATATATTCAGAAAAATTTATAATTACATCAAATAATGATGGCATTTTTACCATAGTCATAGGCAAAGGGAATAGATTATCTGGTTATGCCTCTTTTAACAGTATTGTATGGGACAAAGCATATTTTGTTAATGTTAAAATTGCTGTAGCCCCAACCATTATGAATACCATATGGCAGGAGGATAAGGAATATGTTGATTTAGGAACTTCTCAATTTTGGACAGTACCCTATGCATTTTATTCAACTAATGCAGCTTATACGGATGTAGCAAAAACTATTTCAACAATTTTACCCAGTAATAAAGGAGGTACAGGAGTAGATAATAAAGGCAAAACTTTAGAGTTAACAAATAATTTTTCAATACTTGGTCAAGGTGATTTAGTAATCAATACGACTCGAAATAGTAATATCACTTTACCCTATTCAGGTACATTATCAACTTTGAGTGGGTATGAGATTTTAGAAAATAAAATTTTAGTATCTCCTGTATTAATTGGTAAACCAACAGCACCTACTGTTTCTTTAAATAGTCAAGATAGTTCTATAGCTACTACATTATTTGTAAGTTCATTATTAACGCAGGAGTTAGGGAAAAATAGTACAAAATTAAATGACAATTTAATTCATTCTATTAACGTTATTGATAGCTCTATAGCAACTAAATTCAATACGAATGATACTTCAACACTATTAGCTAATTACCTAAGTTCATTGAATGATTTGCGAAGTTCAAAGTTAAATGGAGTAGATACAGCAAATTTGTCATTATGGAAATTGAATAAAGTAGATACTATTCTTTTATCTAATAGAATTAATAAAAAGTTAGACACGGCCGATTTTAGCCTCATGATTGCTCCGTATTTAACAAAAATGAATGGAGTGAGTT
>JAFMJX010000193.1 GCA_017853235.1 Chitinophagaceae bacterium
ATACTTAGCAACCATGTTCGCTCTATTGATAGATAATTTAGAATTTAATCTTTCAGCACCTGTATTATCAGTGTGACCTGCAATTGCAACAGATACATTTGGATATTCTTTTAATACTGCAACTACTTCACTTAGGCCTGCTAATTGCTTTTTAGTTAGAGTGTATTTACCTGTTTCAAATTTCAAAGATTCAGCCGCCTTAGTAAATGTAGGTTGAACATCAGGGCAACCATGGTTAGCGCTGATACCAGCTACAGTTGGGCATTTATCTTCTTCATCATTAACACCATCTTTATCTGTATCAGGGATAGGACATCCGTTGTAACGAGCCAATCCAGCTACTGTAGGACATTTATCTTGTTCATCGTTGATACCATCTTTATCGGTATCAGGAATAGGACATCCGTTGTATTTAGCCAATCCTGCCACTGTAGGGCATTTGTCTTGTTCATCATTAACGCCATCTTTATCGGTATCAGGAATAGGACATCCGTTGTATTTAGCCAAACCTGCTACAGTAGGACATTTGTCTTTTTCATCAATCACGCCATCATTATCTGTATCAGCAGGAGGTGGAGGAGGCGGAGGTAATACAACTGGTTTTTTCTCTTTCAATTTCAATGGCATTGAGTAACTTACTCCATGACTAAAATGAGCTTTAGTTAATTGAGACATTTCAGCACGGTATGTGCTATTTATGTTAATGAAAGAACCTTTGTTTGCTTTAATTTGTAAACCAAAACCTGCAGGTGCATAAGCAGTATAATATACATTAGCCGCTACACCAACACCTACTCCCAATGTTACATAAGGAACCACTTTGTAATCGTCAGATAACATCTTGAAGTTTACATTCGCATCAAATGCAGTGTATAATTTTTTACCTGATGGGATATGTATACTTGAACTTAAATAAAAAGGATATTCTAAAGAAGCAAAATCCAAATTAGCCATGAAGTCAATGTTACTAGATAACCCTTTAAAATATTGTAAACCAATACTAGGTGTTGCATCTCCTAGCTTAGCCCAAGTTCTGTTGTTTAAAACACCTCCTAAAGTGTTGACATTAATATCTCTTGCAGTAGTAAAATCTAAAGCTGAAATGCGCAATGCTAAAGATGGTTGTTTAATATTGGAACCCTCTTGAGCAGAAGCTGCTAAAGCAAAAGTGAACACGATTAGTGAAAATAAAATTTTTTTCATAGTCTTAAATAGTTAATAATAACACAAATTTACTCCTAAAAGCCGAAATATTGAAATATTTTATAGGACCCCTGAGTGTTAGTCTTTGGGGGTAATTTTAGAATACCCTATAGCGTCTACGACCACTTTTACAATTCCTTTTGAACTGGTAATCAGCTTTTTAGAGGCAGAATGGCTTAAATCAATCACCCTACCCATTTTAAGCATATTGGGATGCATGCGGTCGTTAATTCGCACTATGACAGTTTTCCCATTTCGCATATTGGTGACCCTAACCAAGGTATTCAACTTAAATAAGTTGCATGCAGCAGTGAATTTTTTGTTGTAATAATGCTCGCCAGTAGATGTTAAAGTGCCATTTAAATTAACACTATAAAAGCTTGCAATCCCTGAAATTCTGTTTAATTCAATTTTAATTCGATGTGTATCAATTTTTTTTCGATACTTTTTGATGTTTACACTATCCAAATAATTTTCATTGGTTAAACTATGCGGATAAATTTCTTGTGCACATACAACATTGAAATTTGTTATTGTAAAACAAAAGCAAATTATTGAAAGGATATGTTTCCAATATTTTTTTTGCATACTATGAAATTGATTCCACTGCCACTACTGCATCTATATTTAAAGAGCCGTATATATGTGGGAATAACTCATTAATATCATGTGCCAATTCAAATAAAACAGGACGATTTACTTTTTCCTTTTCAATTTTCAATTTTACCAAATTTTTTTGGCCTTGATAAAAACGTTCTAAAACGCCGGGAATTTGTCGCTCAATGGAACAATGTATAAATCCATCAACTTGGTAATTCACGGGAAAATATTCATTGTTCTTTTTTGCATTTTCCCACTCTGCTTGTGAAGTGATATGATATATGTATTCGCTTTCCATTTTTTTTAATTTTAAAATTATATTTTATAAATAACTTTCGTTTTTGCTTTATAAAATACGCGGAATTTTTTGTTCAAGTAACATTAAATCCGCTAATACAATTGCCGTGACAGCTTCTAAAACAACAGGCACTCTTAGTGCAATACATAAATCGTGCCTTCCTTTCACTGAAAAATTTTCTTGTTCATTGGTCTCCCAATTCCAAGTTACTTGATCCTTAGGAGTAGATGAAGTGGGTTTGACTGCAATGCGAAACACCAAATCATTCCCATTTGTATAGCCTCCCACCACACCGCCAGCATGATTGGTTTTGGTTTTCCCTGTGCCATCCATAATAGCATCATTATGTTCCACTCCAAACATTTTAGCAGCAGCAAATCCTGTTCCAAATTCAATTCCTCTAATTGCTGGAATGGCAAAAACAGCATGACTGATTAACGATTCTACCGAATTAAAAAAATGTTCGCCTAATCCAATAGGCAACCCTTTGACAACACAACCAACGACTCCACCTACGCTATCTTTAGCATCGATTGCTTTTTGCAATCCTTTTTCCAGATCTGATTCTCCTCCTATACTTTCAATATGAGCGTTGATTTCAATTCCTTTTAGTAATTTTTTTGCAATCACACCTGCTCCAACTAAACCTGCAGTGAGCCTTCCACTAAAATGCCCTCCTCCTCTATAATCCTCAAAACCACCAAATTTTTGATGTGCTGTAAAATCGGCATGTCCAGGTCTTGGAACAGCACGCTGTTTTTCATAATCCCCACTACGGGTATTCTTGTTTTCAAATAAAATGGTAATGGGAGCACCTGTTGTTTTATCTTGAAAAATTCCGGATTGGAAAACTGGCACATCCTCCTCCTGACGGGGAGTAGTCCCTTTTTGTTTACCCCCTTTGCGACGCTCCATATCTTCCACAAAGTCGGCAGCAGTCAATGGTAAACCTGCCGGGCAACCATCCACTAATATACCTGCACAAGCACCATGCGATTCTCCAAAAATTTGAACTCTGTATAATGTTCCAAAACTATTCATGTACTTCAATTACGTATTACAAGGTAAGAAAATTATTCAATATCAACTCGAGCGCCTAAATGTCTTAGATGCTTAAAAAAATCAGTATATGATTTATTAATAGCTTCAGCATCAGTTATTTGTACTGGTCCATTTGAATTTAAAGTTGCTACTGCACATGCCATAGCAATACGGTGATCATGCTGAGAAAAAACGGTGGAAGATTGAATTTCAGCACCTCCGTATATTTTCATATCATCCCCCTGTAAATCAAGTTTCACTCCCATTTTAGCAAACTCTGCTTGCAGAGTCAATCCTCGATTACTTTCCTTGTGTGCCAATCTGGACACTCCCTTGATGATCGAAATCCCTTTGCAATTTGCAGCCAAAGCCACCAATGGGGGAAATAAATCAGGGCAATCCGTAGCATCAAATTCAAAACATTGTAGCCCCTTTGTATCATTGGGTGGCCCCATCAAAATTCCCTCTGATGTTATTTCAATGGAGGCATTTGATTTTTGTAAAGCCCCCATGACTTGCTTATCCGCTTGCGTAGAATCCATTT
>JAFMJX010000019.1 GCA_017853235.1 Chitinophagaceae bacterium
TATTGTAGTGATTGAAAATACGCATCGTATTTTTATTCAAGGTAAAGGAAGACTAACAGCAACCACTTCGGCTAAAATGGCAGCAGGTGAAGTTTTTGTTCCGGTATTAGCTGGAACCATTACCACTTTAGCTCCTTTCTTCCCTTTATTATTTTGGCCAGGCATTATTGGTAAGTTTATGATTTACTTACCTGCCATGTTAATTTTTACATTAGCTGCTTCGTTGGTGGTAGCCTTTATTATGAACCCTGTATTTGCAGTGGACTTTATGAACCATGATGAAGTAAAAGACAACGAACCTAAGAGTGCTATATTTAAACGTAAAAACTTTTGGATACCTATTGCACTTGGTGCTGTATTGGATTTAATGGGTGCAACATTTTTAGGAAACTTGGTGATCTTCTTTATGCTTTTAGTAGTAGCAAATAGATATTTCATTACAGATGCCATTGAGAAATTCCAAACAAGTACGCTGCCTAAATTAATGGATACCTATGAAAGATTGTTAAGAAGATCTTTAAGTGGTTGGAGACCTGTAAAATTATTAGTAGGCACTTTTGTATTACTCATATTTTCATTTATCCTTTTTGGTATGAGTATCAAATCGGGTCGTGTAGGTATTGAGTTTTTCCCTAAAGCAGATCCTAATCAAGTTTATGTTTACTTAAAACTTCCAGTAGGTACGCAAGTAAACTATACCGATTCTGTCACTAAAGTGTTAGAAGCTAAAGTAAATAAGGTGCTTAAAAATGAGGGGGCAAATAAAAATCCTTTAGTGGAAAGTATTATTAGTAACGTAGCTGTGGGTGCGGGAGATCCCATGTTAGGAGATCGTAGTACTCGTACCGAACTAGGTCGTATTCAAGTAAACTTTGTTGAATACGAAAAACGTCATGGTGTTTCTACCGAACCTTATTTAGATGCTATACGTGCCGAATTAAAAGGCATACCAGGTGCTGAAATTACAGTCACGCAGGAATCAAGTGGCCCTCCTACCGAACCTCCAGTGAATATTGAAATTCAAGGGGATGATTTTGATAAATTAATTAAAACAGCAGTAGGTCTAAAAAATTATTTAGACGCTGCACAAATTCCGGGCATTGAAGAATTGAAAATGGATGTGGATTTGCAAAATCCTGAATTAACCTTAACCATTGATCGTGATCGTGCATTAATTGAAGGGGTGTCTTCGGCTCAAGTAGGTATGCAATTGCGTACTGCTTTATTTGGAAAAGAAATTTCTAAAATTAAAGACGGTAAGGATGAATATAAAATTCAATTACGCAACGAAGCTTTACAACGTAAAAATTTAGTAGACTTGCTCAATATGCGTTTGTCCTTTAGAGATATGGCTGCAGGAGGTATGGTTAAAAATATTCCTATAAGCTCCTTAGTCAAGGTAGAACCTACGAGCACATTAGGAAGTGTAAAGAGAAAAAATCAAAAAAGACAAATTCAATTACGTTCTAATGTATTGCTGACACAGGGCTATAACCCTACTGCTGTTAATGCAGTGATTGCTCAATATATTGGCAATTTTAAAGGCATTGCTGATGGCGTATCCGTGAAGCAAACTGGTGAAAATGAACAACAACTTGAAACAGTGGCTTTCTTAGGTAAAGCCTTAATCATTGCTTTAATGTTGATCTTGTTTACATTAGTATTACAATTTAATTCTATCAGTAAGTCTGTGATCATTTTAACAGAGATAGTATTTAGTATTATTGGTGTATTATTAGGCTTCTCCATTTTTGGTATGAAAGTATCTGGTGTTATGACTGGACTAGGTATTGTTGGATTGGCAGGTATCGTTGTAAAGAATGGTATATTGGTTATTGAGTTTGCTGATGAATTAAGAGCGCGCGGTTATAAAACACGCGAAGCTGTTGTACAAGCAGGTAAAACCAGAATCATTCCTGTTATGTTGACAGCACTTGCTGCCATCTTGGGTTTTATCCCTATTGCAGTTGGATTTAACATCAACTTTGTAACCTTATTTAGTGAATTAAATCCACATATCTTTTTTGGAGGTGATAACGTTGCGTTTTGGAAGCCATTAAGCTGGACTTTAATATTTGGTTTGATCTTCGCTTTCTTTATGACCTTATTTATTGTTCCTGCTATGTACTTAATTGCAGAACGTTTACGTCGTCCAATGCGTCGTCACTTTGGAGGAAAATGGATTAGTATGTTAGGAATACCTCCTCTTACTTTTGCATTCATTCCTTTGATGTTTATGAGTACTTGGTTACATCGCAAAGAAGTAAAAAGAAGAACTGAAAAAAATAATGCCAACGGAGATGCTGTATTTAATGGCTCTTGGTTTTAGGTTTTGAGTTTTGGGTTTTGGGAAATTTTTAAACTAAAAAACCCTCCTCTTCCGAAAATTCGGAGGAGGAGGGTTTTTTTATGTTCCTTTTTAAATTTGGTTGCCTTTATTTAGCTTACCAAAATTTGATATATAATGCAGATAATATCATTAATATAGATACCACTAAAACAAGCGTGGTTTTATCTAATTTAAACATTGTCTTATCAATCGCAAATGCCTTAGGATTAATTTTAGGACCTGCTAAAGTCACTATCACCATTAATAAAACAGTGATCACACCCGATAATCCCATGGCAATTAAGAAAGGAATTTTATAAGCACCATGTCCGTCTGGAAATGCGGTATATAAAAATGTTTCATTTCCTAAAACAGTTGGCGCAAATTCATTAAAGAATAAGGATAATATAAATCCAGATAATATTCCCACTACAGCCGCCGTGCCTGAAGTACGCTTCCAAAACATACCTAATAAAAATACAGCTAATACACCTGGGCTAATAAAGCCAGTATATTTTTGAATAAAAGTAAATCCTCCTGCACCGCCAATACCTAAAATATCATCCCATGTAAATAAAACACTAATACACATTGCGATGATGACAAACCATCTTCCCATGCGAACTAATTTTTGCTCGCTGGCATCCTTTGCAAAATATTTTTTATAAATATCTAAAGTGAAAATAGTACTAATACTATTGGACTTACCGGCTAATGAAGCAACAATCGCTGCTGTTAATGCTGCTAAGGACAATCCTTTAAATCCAGCAGGTAAAAAAGCAAGTACTGCCGAATAAGCGCCATCCATACCACCTACCAAATGATTTAAATGTCCGTTTTTATACAAAACATATGCGGCAATACCTGGCAACATTACAATCACAGGCATTAACAATTTTAATAACGCCGCAAATAAGATACCGCGACGTGCTGTTGGTAAATCAGCACCTAATGCACGTTGGGTAATATATTGATTACATCCCCAATAATTTAAATTCACAATCCATTGGCCTGCTGCGTACATCGCAATACCAGGTAAAATCATATACTTATCAATATATTCCTGTGGAGAGGATTGCGTTGGTTTATCCATCACCATATGGAAATGTTCGGGAGCTTGTTGCATTAAAGTTTTAAAGCCTTCTACGATTCCTCCTCCTACTCCAAATTTTTCACTCACCATTGCTAATGCCATATAGGTAGTAGCCAATCCTCCTATAATTAATACGGTCACTTGAATGACATCGGTATATCCAATTACTTTCATACCACCTAAAGTAATGAACACCGAAAAAATGGCTAAACAAATCATGATTTCATGCAAATGATTTTGCCCTGGCAACAATCCATTAATGGCAATTGAACCTAAATAAAGTATAGAAGTTAGATTTACAAATACATATAAAAACAACCAAAAGATTGCCATGATAAGAGAAACCGTTTCATTATACCTCACTTGTAAAAACTGAGGCATGGTATAAATTTTATTTTTCAAATATATAGGCATGAACCAAATGGCTATGATCACCAAACTTAAGGCTGCTATCCATTCGTAAGCAGATACCGCTATACCTACAAAAAAACCATTTCCACTCATTCCAATAAATTGTTCTGCAGAAATATTAGAAGCAATCAAGGAAGCGCCAATGGCCCACCATGTCAAAGATCCCTCTGCTAAGAAAAAAGCTTTGGAATCATGTTCCTTGGTTTGTCTTTTTTTATAGATATAATATCCATAAGATAAAATCAGAACGAAATAAACTAGAAATACAATAAAGTCTAGTGTGTTTAATTGGTAATTCATAAGCAATCGATTAAATGGATGGTTTACTGGTTTAGTTTATAATATACTTCACTCCAACGTAATTCATTTTTGAAAGAGGAAATCTCGGTTTGTTTTCCAATATGTGTAAATTCAATTCCCGCAATATCTGCGAAATCTTCCAAATGTTCTTTGGTTAAATTTTGACTGTAACATGTATGATGTGCGCCACCTGCAAGTATCCATGCCGCACAACCTGTATGCATGTTAGGATATGGCTTCCATAATACGCGTGCTACTGGAAGCTTTGGCAAAGACTGAATGGGTTTAACAGCCAATACCTCATTCACTAATAATCTAAAACGATTTCCTAAATCAACAATAGATGCATTTATGGCAGCGCCTGCTGCTGAATTAAACACCAATCTTACAGGATCTGCTTTGCCCCCGATACCTAATGGATGAATTTCGCAGCTTGGTTTTCCATCTGCAATACTGGGACATATTTCTAACATATGCGCTCCCAACACCATGCGATTATCTGGATGAAAATGATAAGTATAATCTTCCATAAAAGTATTCCCACCTTGTAATCCTGCACCCATCACTTTCATGGCGCGCACCAAAGCACTGGTTTTCCAATCTCCTTCTCCTGCAAATCCATATCCCTTTGCCATAAGTCTTTGCGCAGCAATACCTGGCAATTGCACCATACCATGTAAGTCTTCGAATGTATCTGTAAATCCTTTAAAATTTCCAGTTTCTAAAAATGTTTCAATTCCAATTTCAATTTTTGCTGCTTGTCTTAAGGATTCATGCGCTGCTCCATTTTCTAATAAAGAAGGAGCCATTTGATAAGTAGCAATATATTCTTTTACTAATTCATCAATTTGATGGTTTGTTACAGCATTAATTACTTGCACTAAATCCCCCACTCCATAAGTATTAACACTATAACCAAATTTTATTTCAGCCTCTACTTTATCGCCTTCGGTCACCGCAACATATCTCATATTATCACCAAAGCGAACAAACTTAGCGCCTTGCCAATCATGCCAGGCAGCTGCTGCTCTACACCAAATATTAATTTTATCAAGTGATTCTTCGTCTTGCCAATGGCCTACCACAACCTTACGATTTAAATTCATACGCGCTGTGATAAATCCAAATTCACGATCTCCATGTGCACTTTGATTTAAATTCATAAAATCCATGTCAATGCTGTCCCAAGGAATATCACGATTAAACTGAGTATGAAAATGTAAAAAAGGTTTATGTAAAATTTTTAAACCATTGATCCACATTTTTGCAGGTGAAAATGTATGCATCCAACACACCAATCCAATACAATTGTTATTGGCATTAGCTTCCTGTATGACTTGATAAATTTCTTCGGTAGATTTTACTGTTGGTTTGCAAACTACCGATACTGGTATTTGCTTTGATTGATGCAAAGACTCAGCTATGATAGTAGCATGTTCTGCTACTTTTTGTAAAGTTTCAGGACCATATAAATGTTGGCTTCCAGTAATAAACCAAACTTCTAATTTTTTTAAATCAGGTAACATGTAATAATATTATTTTATAGAAAAAGTATATACCGTAGTTTGTTGATACACTTCTCCTGGTTTTAATAAAGTAGAAGGGAAGCTGGGTTGATTAGGTGCATCCGGATAATGTTGGGTTTCTAAAGTTAAAGCGCCATGCAAAATGTATTTGGTATCATTTTTAGTGTCGGTTAAAGTGCCATCTAAAAAATTACCAGAATAAAATTGTAAACCTGGCTCGGTAGTTGCAACGGATACCATTCTTCCGCTTGATGGATCATATACATTTGCTACTTCTTGTAAGCCAGGAGCTTTAGTAAGAATCCAATTGTGATCATATCCTCCTGGCACTTTATCTAAATCATTACCAATGCGCTTAGGTTGATTAAAATCAAATGCAGTACCTTGAACTTTAAGTATTTCTCCGGTAGGAATTAAAACATCATTTACTGGAGTATATTCATTCGCATGAATTTGTAATACATGATCCTGTATTGTGGCAGACTTTCCTGCAGATAAATTAAAATAAGCATGATTGGTTAAATTAATAACCGTTGTTTTATCTGTGGTTGCTTTATATTCAATACTAAGGCTGTTTTTAGAAGTTAAAGTATACACTACTTGAACTGATAAATTTCCTGGATACCCTTCTTCTCCATCCTTACTTACATAATTCAATTGAATACTACTATCCCCAGGAAGTACTTTAGCATCCCATACCACTTTATCAAATCCTTTTAATCCACCATGTAATGATTGGCCGTTGTTATTGAGTGCTGCATGGTATACAACACCATCTATATTGTATGTTCCCTTAGCAATTCGATTGGCATAACGACCAATTAATGCGCCAAAATAAGGATTACCTGCTTGCGTAAATCCATTGATAGTTTTAAAACCTGTAATGACATCTCCAAAACTACTATCCTTTGCTTGTGTAATGATTTTTGTGAGTGCGCCTCCATAATTAATAAGACCTACTTGCATTCCAGCTGCATTTTTTAAAGTGTATTCAGTAATCGCTTTGCCATCTACCGTTCCAAATGGCTGTGTACTCACTGTAGCAGTTGCTGTCATAGTATTCGAATTAGTATTGTTGCAACTGCTTATTGCTAATACAAAAGTAGCAGTAGCAATCACGAACAAAGAGGTATTAAATATTGTTTTCATAAAAAGTTCTAATTAAATATATTGTTAAAAAGTGAGTAGTATTAAAATTGGATCATTAGGATTGACCATAGTAACTATTAGGACCATGTTTACGTTCAAAATGTTTTTGAATTAAAGAAGGTTTTAAAGAAGTTACTTGTGGATTAATTTGTTGGGTCATCCATGCTGTTTGCGCGATATATTCTAAAACAGCGCTGTTATGAACTGCTTGCTTTGCATCCTTACCCCAAGTAAAGGGTGCATGACTTCCCACCAATATCATTTGTAATTCTTTATAATTTAAATTTCGTTGTTTAAAGCAATCTAAAATTTGATGTCCTGTGGCAATCTCATAATCTCCTTTGATAAGTTCATCCGACATAGGTGCTGCACAAGGAATAGCTTGTGTAGTATAATCGGCATGTGTGGTACCATAAACAGGAATGTCTTTTAAACTTTGTGCCCAAGCAGTAGCATGCGTAGAATGGGTATGAACAATACTACCAATATCTTCCCAGTGTTTGTATAAGACAGCATGGGTAAGCGTATCCGAAGAAGGACGTAAATTTCCTTCCATCACTTTTCCTTCAAAGTCCACCACTACCATACTAGCTGGTGTTAATTTTTCATAAGGAACACCACTGGGTTTAATAGCAAAAACAGATTGCGCACGATCCACTACACTTACATTTCCAAATGTAAATAAAACCAGCCCTAAAGCAGGTAATTGCATATTGGCTTCGTAAGCAGCTTCCTGTATTTGTGAATAGTTTGAATTCATGATATATTAATGTAGAAAATTATTTTGTTAAGGAAGATACGATATAGTTTCCGTTGGCTAAATACTTTTGGTACCTGCTTTGATAAATAGGAACCAATTCTGGATGAGGTAAATATGTTTTTTCAAAGCCTTGTCCCATTGCTTGCATCGCGTCTTCTACTTTAGGGTATATCCCTGCTGCTGTGGCGGCAAACATAGCAGCGCCTAATGCACAGGTTTGTTCACTTTTATGAATTTTTATAGGCATATTCATCACATCTGCCATCATTTGCATAATGTAGGGCGACTTTTTAGCAACCCCTCCTAATCCTATCAAACCCTTTATGGGTATACCTTCTGTTACAAATCTTTCTACAATTGCTTTGGCACCAAAGCAAGTTGCTTCCACTAAACTTTTATATATTAAAGGCGCATTGGTTCCTAACATTAATCCAAAAATAGCCCCTTTTAATTTTTGATTGGCATCGGGAGTTCTGCGTCCATTCATCCAATCAACCGCTAACTCGTCATGGAGTTGAACTGGTAATTTTTCGGCCGCTGCATTTAACTCAACAATAATTTTTTCTTCTACTTCCTCCGCTAATTTTTTAGCTACCTTTTCATCAACAAAAGAAGATTGCGTTAAAATATTTTTTAATGGCCATGCCAAAATATTTTTGTACCAAGCATAAATATCTCCAAATGCAGATTGACCTGCTTCCAAACCAACCATACCAGGAATCACAGAACCATTTACTTGACCACAAATTCCAGCTACTAACTTTCCTTGCATTTCCTCTTGTGGTGCAATTAATATATCACAAGTAGAAGTACCCATTACTTTACTTAAATAATAAGGCTCAATTTGTCCACCTACAGCACCCATGTGTGCATCAAATGCACCAACTCCAATAACTACATCATTTGGCAAACCTAATGTGGTAGCCCATTGTGACGATATAGTACCTGCAGCGGTTGCAGAAGTATAAGTATGGGTAAATAAACGATCTCGAAACCCAAGCAATAAGGGATCCAATGAAGTGAAAAAAGATTCAGGCGGTAATCCACCAAAATCTTCGGCCCATAAAGCCTTATGACCCGCACTACAAACTCCACGTTTCATTTTTAAAACATCGGTTTCGCCGGTTAATAAAAATGGAATCCAATCACAATGTTCTACCCAAGAATAAATATGTGGCGCTAATTTTTTATCAACGCGTAATACATGTAATAATTTTGCCCAAAACCATTCACTTGAATAAATCCCTCCAACAAATTGTAAATAATTGGTTTCAAATTGTGCAGCATGCTGATTGATTTCATCTGCCTCAGGTGCAGAAGTATGATCCTTCCATAAAACAAACATGGCATTGGGATTCTCAGCAAATTCAGGTAGTAATGCTAAAGGAATACCTTGTGCATTGACCGCTACAGGCGTGGATCCTGTGGTATCCACCGACAATCCTTTAATATTGGATACTATTGTTGCATCAATTCCCTGCAAACAATTTTTTATAGATTGTTGCATGGCATCAATATAATCCTGCGGGTGTTGTCTGTATTGATTGGTTGCTGGATCGCAATATTTTCCTTGCGACCATCTTGGATAGGCTACCACAGAAGTATTCACAATATCGCCATTCATAGTGTTTACTAAAATAGTACGCACCGAATCGGTTCCATAATCCACTCCTAGTACATATAATGGCTGTGACATACCACTAATATAATTATTTTGCTCTTAATTATTTGATTAAGCGTGCAATAATTTTAGTTAAATTATATGAGTGCCTTGCTGAATAGTTACTTGATAAGAATGCAACTTTTTATTTGTTGCAATTTGATATTGTTGGGTGACCTGTGCAATGATATTTTGTACTTCACTGCTCTTTATGATATTAATTGTACAACCTCCAAAACCCCCGCCCATCATACGTGATCCAATAACATGTTCGTTATTTTTTACAAAATTCACTAACATATCTAATTCAGGGCAGCTCACTTCATATAACTCAGATAATCCCCAATGTGTCGCAAACATTTTTTGTCCAAAAGCTTTCAAATCTCCATTCAATAAATCCTTTACTGCTAATTGAACACGTTCTATTTCTTGCACCACGTATTTACATCTTTGATATACTTTAGTGTTTGCAAGAGATAAATTTATTTCATTTGAAGAATTTTTTTGTGGCGCCAAATACGCTTCTACCTGTTCCAAAGTCACATCCCTAAAACTTTGTACGTTAGGATAAGTTTGTTGTATTATTTGAATGCCTTGTTCGCATTCTAAACGTCGGGTATTGTACTCCGAAGAAGCTAGGGCATGTTTTATAGAAGTATCAAACAATACTATTTGATACTCTTGTAATTGTAATGGATAGTATTTAAAGGTTAAATTTTGACAATCCAATAACATCACCTGATTGGCTTCACCATGAATACTTGCAAACATATCCATGATACCACATTTCACTCCCGCAAATTCATGCTCGGCCTTTTGTGCCATTAATGCCATTTGCATTTTGGAAAGCCCTAAAGCATACCATTCATTAAGTGCGAAAATTACCGCAGATGCTACCGCAGCCGAACTAGATAAACCAGCGCCAATAGGAATATCTGCTTGTAAGCAAATAAAAAATCCTTGATTGAGTTGTGCTAATTTATCGTTATTGATTTTGGTAGAAGCAAGGTATTGTTGCACTTGTGCCACCACTCCAATAATATAATTTACCCAAGAAGTTGCATGTGGTTGAAGTGTTTGTGTGGATACTGTTTCTGTTTCATTAAGATCAATAGCATGCATAACTATCTTGCCATCTAGTCGATGTTCAAATGCAATTTGTGCCGATTTATCAATTGCAGCAGGTAATACAAAGCCATGATTATAATCGGTATGCTCTCCAATTAAATTAATTCTTCCTGGTGATTGTACCAACAAGCTAGGTGCACGATCAAAAAGTTGAATAAATTTTTCTTGTATTGATTGCATAACTATAAACGAGATAATAAATGAAAATTACGCATGTAATTTTTGTAGACAAGCAGCTGCGGCCTCCAAGGTTTCTGTTTTTTTAGCAAAACATAATCGTATCACTTTATGATCGGTTCCATTCATATAAAAAGCCGACATAGGTATAGTAGCAATGCCATATTCCTTCACTAATTTTTCGGCAAAAACTTTATCAGACTCGTTGCTTATGCTATCGTATCGATAACTTTCGAAATAAGAACCAGAGGATGGGATACGCACTAGTGGCGTATCTTTTAAAAGATCACGTAATAAATCACGCTTTTCCTGATACATTAATCCAATATTTAAATAGGCTTCTTGGTGAGTCATATAATTCGCGATTCCTATTTGCTTTGGTGTATCACAACTAAAAGCATTAAACTGATGTATTTTTCGATACTCCTTCATTAAGGCTTCCGGTGCAACACAATAACCCAACTTCCATCCAGTGCAATGATACGTTTTACCAAAAGAAAAACATACAAAGCTTCGTGCAAATAAATCAGGATACTTCATTACAGTTTCATGTTGCTTATCATCGTATATCAAATGTTCATACACTTCATCGCTTATGAGATACAAATGATGTTGTAATACAATATCCTGCAATTGTAAAATATCTTCCTTAGTAAATACACGTCCTGTAGGATTATGTGGCGTGTTCACCAATATAGCTTTGGTTTTAGGAGTAATCGCCGCTTTTACTTTTTCCCAAGGAATACTGTAAGTTGGAAACTCTAATTCAATGGGAACTACTATCCCTCCATTAAATGTAATATTAGGAATATAACTATCATAAGCAGGTTCAAAAATAATCACTTCGTCTCCTGGTTGTATGATGGTTGAAAAGGCCGAAAAAATAGCATAAGTACCCCCCGGTGTCACCGTAATTTCGGTATCCGGATGAATATTTGTTTGATATAAATACCGAATTTTTTCGGCTAATCTTTCTCTTAATAAAGGAACTCCATAGGTGTGTGCATATTGATTACTTCCGTCCTTCATTGCTTGATGCACACACTCAATTAATTGGGCACTCATTGGAAAATCAGGAAATCCTTGGCCTAAATTGATGGCTTTGTGTTGTACCGCCAATTGACTCATCACTGTGAAAATGCTAGTGCCAATATGAGGTAACTTTGATTGCATTAGCAGTAGTGACTAGGACTAAAAATTAAATTGATTTGACAAACGTTTTAGTTCCACTTCGGCAATTTTTGCAGCATATTGTAAACTTACCACTCTAAAGCCTGCGTTTTCAAAACTTTGTTGAGCTTGTTTTACATCTACCATCGTGGCTTGTCCTAACTGATATTTTTGCATCACCAACTCCAATAAGGATTGTGACATTTTATAGTTTTCAGTTTCAATAGGTATTTGTTGAATGCTATTTTGATAAGACTGATACGTTTTATATAATTCGGTAGCTAAATCCTGTTCGGCATTTTTATATTGAATACGAGCGCTATTGGTATTTAATTGTGCATTTTTTAAATTACGTTTAGCAGTACTTCCTGCATAAATAGGAATGCTTAAGTTAACTCCTAAAAACGGACCGTAACTTTCATTTAATAAACTAAATCCTGCTGCAGAACTGTTACTGTTTACATTATACCCCGTACTTGCACGCAAAGTTGGATACATTAAAGCTTTCGTTTCTTTTTCAATAAATTGATTGATGTTAATTAATTGCTCTGCAGATTGTAATAAAGGATTGGCTTTTATTTTTGCTTCCACTTCGGCTAACTTTATTTTTGTATCCACATTGATATCTTCCTGAATGGTGATGGGAGTGTTCGTAGGCAATACCAGTGTATTTAATAAATCGGCTTTAGCTTGATCAATGATTAATAATTGATTTTGTTTTCCTTGTATCAATGCATTCAAGTCTAAGTTAGATTGCAATAAGTCGGCTTGATTTGCCACTCCAATTTGTTGTCTTGTTTTAACAATATCTAATCGTTGCTTACTTGCTTCAATAGATTTTTCGATTGTCTTTAAATAAGCTTGTTGACGAATGATATTGAAATACTGCTGCATGACCATCGCCGTGGTATTCGCTAACTGCGCTTGTAATTGTTGTTGGCTTTGCTTTTCGATAGTAGCTAATCGTTCCTTTGTTGCCATGATGCGATAGCCATTAAATATTATAACAGAAGCTGTTAAACCTGCTGTCAAAGTATTTCCATCTACCCCTGTTTTAGTTGTATTACGTGAGGGATCGGCAAATCTTTGCTCAATAGTAGTTAATGATTTATTATTATTTACCGTACTTGTTATGGTGGGCAAGGCACCAGCCACTCCTATGTAGTTATTATTTTTTGCTATGGCTACTGTATTTTCAACCAATTGGATATCGTAGCTATTTTTTAAAGCTGTTTGTATGGCTTCCTTTAAAGTTAAAGCCTGCTGTGCTTGTACTGTGAATCCTAAGATGACTAAAACTACTAATGAAATAATTTTAGTGCGTTGAAAACTTAAGGTATTTGATTTTTGCATATAATAAAATTAACAACCGCTACACTCCACTCAAAATATATTACATAAGTGGCGAAAAGCCCTTTTTGATTATCCTACTAAAGTACCTACACCCGACCCTTGTACTACTTTTAATAAATTGCCAGGTTGGTTCATATCAAAAACAATAATAGGTAATTTGTTTTCCATACATAATGTAAAGGCGGTCAAATCCATCACCTTTAAGTTTTTAGAAATACAATCTTGGAAACTAATTTGTTCATACTTTTTAGCTCCTGGATTTTTTTCTGGATCGCTATCATATACACCATCTACACGCGTCCCTTTTAAAATGACGTCTGCTTTCATTTCAATTGCACGAAGTGATCCTGCAGTATCAGTAGTGAAATAAGGATTCCCTGTACCGGCACCAAAAATAACCACACGACCTTTTTCTAAATGACGTAATGCTTTACGACGAATATAGGGTTCGGCCACCTGTTCCATATGTATTGCAGATTGTAATCGTGTGTACACACCAATTTTTTCCAACATGGCTTGTATTGCCATCGCATTTATCATGGTTGCTAACATTCCCATATAATCACCATGCGCACGCTCAATGCCGCTTTCTGCTTCGTTCATTCCGCGATAAATATTTCCTCCTCCAATAACAATAGCAACTTGCACGCCTAAATCAACTACTTGTTTTATTTCAGTTGCATATTGCTCAATGACTTTGGGGTCAAATGGATCCCCGTTTTTTTGATCGCCTAATAATGCTTCCCCAGATAATTTCAATAATACACGCTTGTATTTTGGCAGCATAGTGATACTTATTTATTACTTGCAAGATACAAATTTTGGAGCAAGAAAAAAGGGTCCCGATGACTCGGGACCCTTTTTAAGAGGTAAAACTTATATTAATTCCCACGGGGAATTTGTATCATTTGGATTTTTTGGACAAGGCACTGCTGCCCCTGGGCTCAACCCAAAGCAACTCTTCTAAATTCAGTTACTTTTAAGTTAGCATCCACTGATTTGATATGATCTCCAACAGTTTTAGAACCATCTTTTACGAAAGCTTGTGCTAATAAAGTTTGTTCTTTAAAGAAAGCGTTGATTTTTCCTTCTGCAATTTTAGCAATCATTTCCTCAGGCTTACCTGCCATTTTTGGATCTTCTTTCATCGTGTCAATAATGATGGCTCTTTCACGTGCAACTGTTTCAGCAGGTACTGATTCTGGATCTACTGCAACAGGATTCATTGCAGCAATTTGCATAGCTACATCTTTACCTACTTCAGCAGCTTCAGCTGTTAAACCTACTAATACACCCATGCGGTATGCACCATGAATATAAGATGAAACATATGCAGCATCTACTCTTTCAAATTTTGCTACAGCAATTTTTTCACCAATAGAAGCTAATTTATCATTGATCATGTCAGATACTTTTGTACCATTCACAGTCACTTCATTTAATTCTTCTGCTGATTTTACATTGTTCGCAACTGCAGCATCAGCAATGCTTTGAGCAAATGCAACAAATTCTGCATTCTTAGAAACGAAATCGGTTTCACAAGAAATACAAACTACAAAACCTGTTTTGTGATCTGCAGAAGTTTGTGCAATAATCACACCTTCTTTTGCTTCACGATCGCTACGCTTTGCGGCTACTTTTTGACCTTGCTTACGTAACCAATCAATTGCAGCTTCAAAATCACCATTTGTTTCGGTTAATGCTTTTCTGCAATCCATCATACCAGCACCTGTTGCTTGACGTAATTTATTTATATCAGCAGCTGTTATTGTACTCATAAAATATTTTTTATTTAGTTGTAATGATATTGTGTAGAATCCCTTTGTTTAAAATAAAAACAATTGGGTCATTAGCATCACTTGGACACTAATAACCCAATGAAAATATTTAATTACTTACCTGCAGGGCGACGTGTACTTTGAATACGACGCTTAGGAGCACCTGGAGCTGTTGGAGCAGCACCCGCACCACGCTTACCTCTTCCGCCTTCAGCATTTGCTTCGGCTTCCATACGTTTTGCTTTTGCTTCTAATTCATTGTTGCCATCTTCAGATTCGCTGCTTTCATCATCCTTAGATGCTTGACGCTCTGCTAATCCTTCCGCAATTGCTGCAGTGATATAGTTGGTAATAATTGCAATTGATTTTGTAGCATCATCATTTGCAGGGATAGAAAAATCAACTTTGTTTGGATCGCAGTTAGTATCTACCATTCCAAAAGTTTGAATTCCTAAACGCTTAGCTTCTGCTAATGCAATATGCTCATGACCAATATCTACTAAGAATAAAGCTGCTGGTAAACGACCCAATTGAGCGATACCACCTAATACTTTTTCCATTTTATCTTTATCACGACCTAAAGTCAAACGCTCTTTTTTAGTTAAGCTGTCTGCGCTTCCATCGTTCAACATTTTTTCAATGCTTTGCATTTTTTTAACGCTCTTACGAACGGTGTTGAAGTTAGTCAACATACCACCTAACCAACGTTCTGTGGCATAAGGCATGTTTACTTTTTTAGCACATTCGCTTACGATTTCTTTCGCCTGCTTTTTAGTAGCAACAAACATGATCTTTTTACCGCTCTTAGCAATTTGCTTTAAAGCTGCAGCAGTTTCTTGTAAGTGCTCCACTGTTTTGTTTAAGTCAATGATGTGAATACCTTTTTTCTCAGCGAAAATGTAAGGCAACATCTTAGGGTTCCACTTCTTCTTAAGGTGACCAAAGTGTACGCCGGCCTCCAGTAATTGCTGTTGTAGTGAAGTGTTATTTTCCATTTGTATAAATTGTAATAATGAATTAATAAGTAATAAATCTTTGGATTAACGTTTACTGAACTGGAAGCTACGACGAGCTTTCTTATGACCGAATTTCTTACGCTCAACACTACGAGGGTCACGCGTTAATTGTCCAGCCGCTT
>JAFMJX010000194.1 GCA_017853235.1 Chitinophagaceae bacterium
TTCCACCTTCTGCAAAATTAGTATGGTTAAAATCACCCCATCCCACTTTTTTGGCGGTGAGTTCAGTGACTCCCAAAT
The DNA here is from genome assembly GCA_017853235.1 of Chitinophagaceae bacterium. Lineage (GTDB taxonomy): Bacteria > Bacteroidota > Bacteroidia > Chitinophagales > Chitinophagaceae > Sediminibacterium. The sequence continues at coordinate 79 of JAFMJX010000194.1, forward strand.
TTGATGAAAGCAAAGCAGAGTTATCCATTACAAAAGCGAAATTAAAAATAGATACTACTCAAGGAAAAATGATAACTGCACAATTAATGGCATTGGTGGATACTACGTGGACTTCAATTAGCGCTGTGGATGTAGTCATTGGAGTAAAGCGATTAGGAGGTATATTAAATGCAAATGAAACACTTACTTATGCAACAGATTCAAGTGGTCGAGTGACAGCTGAATTTAAAAGAGACAGCATACCGGGGGATGCCAATGGAAATATTATTTTAGTCGCATCTGTGATTGACCATGATGTGTATGGAAATTTAAGTGCCGAATTAACTGCACCATGGGGTGCAAAAACAATTTATACCAGCAATTTTGATCACAGATCATTGTTTGCCCGTCGAGGGCATTCCCCTATTTGGTTGGAGTTATTAGCTTACAGTATTGTTTTAGCAGTTTGGTCAATAATCATTTATTTATTAGTACAGATAAATAATATAAAAAAGTTGGGACTAGAATAGAAAATGGTGATCCATGTTGGTATCCCGCGTTCATTCATTTTGGCGCGGGATTTTTTTTATTTTATAATGCAGTAATTGAATCGTAAATCACTACTTTCTCCCATAAATGTGCATAGTTATTTCTAAATTCATCATGTAAAGGATGTTTTTGATAAATTTCTTCTTTCTCAGCAGACTCAAAAAAGCATAACCATGAATATGTGTAATTGCGGTCAATCACGGAACGATTCGTATTGGCAGGTGTTCCAATATGAGAAAGCTGAATACATTCAATTTGAGTCAATAATTGTAATCCTTCTAATAATTTTTGTTGATCGTTTTCGCTGTTAGGATTTTTCAAATAAAAGAGAACATGGTGTACAAAAATGGAAGGCTTCATGGTGTTTAAGTTGTTAAGTATACTATAATTATGTATATCGTTTATGAGCTTAGATTTCAAATTACAAAATACTCCTATAATTTCATTAAATTGAGGCATGTTTTATTTAACGAAAAAATGGAAAATAAGTATAAAGGGAATAATGACCCTATTGACTTGTTTTATTTTTTTTTCGACACAAGCACAATCAGATCGTGAATTTTGGTTTGCGGCACCAGAAGTCACTTCTGACCATTCAGATAAACCAGTTTTTTTTAGAGTTACAGCTTATTCCAGGGATGCTGTTGTTACCATAGCTCAACCTGCTAATCCTAGTTTTACTCCTATTGTTTTTACAGTATTAGCCAATCAAACTTATAGTATTGATTTTACAACCTTTTTACCTATAATTGAAAATAAGCCAGGAAATTCCCCTTTGAATTACGGATTATTAATTACTTCTACCGCTTCAATCTCTGCTTATTATGAATTAGCATCAACCAATAATCCTGAAATATTTGCACTCAAAGGGAATGTTTCTAAAGGAACAGATTTCTTAATTCCTGCACAGACAAGATTTAACAATCAAGTTTATACAACATTTCCAGCGCATAATGGATTTGCAATAGTTGCTACTGAAGATAATACACAAGTTGATATCACTTTAACGAATAAGGATGAAGCCGGTCATTTACCGGGTGTTACTTATAGTGTAACATTAAATAAAGGACAAACCTATGCCGTGAATGCAACTAGTTCAATTGTTTCAACTCACATAGGAGGATCTGTAGTAAAATCTAATAAGCCTATATGTGTCACTATTTATGATGATTCAATTGTTATTGGAGGCTGGGATATCATTGGAGATCAAATTGTTCCTGCAAATAATGCAGGCAAAAAATTTATTGTAGTAAAAGGGGTATTAAATTATCCAACTATTCCTTCAACCGATTTTGTATATATATGGCCTACCGAGGATAATACTGAAATTACAATCAATGGCACTGTGCTAGCCTCAAAATATAATAAAGGGAAAAGTTATGAACTATTGCTATCCGATCCTACAGCGTTCATTTCTACAGATAAGCCTGTGTATGTGTTTCAATTAACAGGTACGGGTACAGAAGCAGCAGGAACCTCCTTACCAAGTATTGAGTGTACTGGATCTCAATCTGTTTCTTTTGTAAGACCTAATTCAAGTGAATTTTATTTAAATCTATTTTGTAAAACAGAAGATATTGCTAATTTCTCAGTAAACGGAACAACAGGTTTAATAACCTCTTCTATGTTTAGCCCTGTCAATGGGACTAGTAATATTTGGCAATATGCAAGGATTAATGTCTCTTCAATACCTCTATTAAATAATTTAATAAGTATAACAAACGCTACATCAGTAACCAATAGTACTGGCTTATTTCACTTAGGTTTTTTAAATACCAGTCCTGGGGGTTCCCGCTTGGGTTATTTTTCAAATTATGCGCAAGTTGCATTATTACCTGTAATTGCATCCACTTCTTGTTATGGATCAGATATTCAATTACAAGCTACCGATTTATTGAATGTAAAATATAGATGGACGGGCCCTAACAACTTTGTGGATTCTATTTCTAATCCAGTTATAAAAAATGCAAAATTTGTGGATTCTGGAATGTATGTGGTAGTCGCTAATATTAATGGCTGTGGTTTGTCCATGGATAGCGTGTATGTTACTGTGAATCCCAAACCCACTATTCATTTTTTAAAATCATTGGATACAGTATGTTATGGAAGTTCAAAAAATATTGCTTTTAGTTTGAATGGGAAAGCACCATGGACGGTGACTTATACTAATGGAATACAAAATGATACGCTCAAAGCTATTACACAATCTCCTAGCTATTTTACGAAGTCACCATTGGTTAGTACAATTTATAGTATTTTAAATATCACCGATTCTAATTCCTGTGTAGTAGATGTCAATTACAGTAGTGAAAAAGATACTTTAATTGTGAATCCCATTCCAATTGCAAATTTTGATTTATCAAATATAAGATGCGAAAAAAATACAATTTTATTTAGCGATAGTTCTAAAGCATTTTTAGATACCCTTACAAATTGGTATTGGGATTTAGGTAACGGGAAAATAAGAAATGAAATTACTAAGACACCCTTTAAGGATACTATTCAAAGTTGGGGTAATTACACTATGAAATTGGCAGTAACATCTAGTTTGGGTTGCAAGAGTGATACTCTTTCAAAAACATTTTTTATTAATTCTTTACCTAATATTAAATTTTCTAAACCTGAAATATGTTTAAAAGATGCTTTTGGGCAGTTTAATGATTCTACTACCAATGCAGATGGTATTGCTATAAAAACATGGAATTGGAATTTTGGAGATAAATATGCCACAGTATTGTATCCAAATACTTCTAATTTGCAAAATCCTAGGCATAAATACGATACCTCGGGAATGTATTATGTGACTTTAAAAATAAGTACAAATGCAAGTTGTGAAAATACTTTAATAGATAGTTTTTTTGTTAATGGAGCCGTTCCAAAAGCGCAGTTTAAAGTAATAAATGATAGTATATTATGTCATAACCAATCTGTTAAAATCATCGACTCTTCTTGGGTAGATTTTGGAACTATTGGAAAATTGCAAATTAATTGGGGAGATGGCACAGCGGATTCGGTTGTAGATGACCCGGTTATAAATAAATCCTATCAACATTTTTA
>JAFMJX010000195.1 GCA_017853235.1 Chitinophagaceae bacterium
TATTGATTTAGAATTAGATGTTACTAATAAATCTAAAGTAGTAAATAGTTTAGAGAAGAATGAAGTAGATTTTGCTTTGGTATCTATTCTGCCTGAAAATTTACAAATTAACAAAGTTGAATTAATAGAAAATAAATTAATGCTTGTTGGAAATCAAAAAATTGCACATTTATTCCATTTAAAAAAATTAAGTATTGATTCTACACCAGTTATTTTTAGGGAGCAAGGATCAGGCACAAGGCAAACAATGGAACGATTTATTTACAAGAATAAATTTATTAGCAAGAAAAAAATTACTTTAACATCTAATGAAGCAGTAAAGCAAGCAATTTTAGCTGGTATGGGTATATCTATAATGCCCATAATTGGAATCAAAAACGAGTTAGAATCAGGCGAGCTAAAAATTATACCATACAAGGGATTACCTATTAAAACAACATGGAGTTTAATTTGGCTCAAAGAAAAAAAATTAAGCCCAATTGCAAAAGCGTATATTGATTATTTAGAATCGAATAAAGAAAAGATAGAAAAAGAACATTTTAATTTTAGTTATTAAGAATTTATTGAAGCTTGCCTATAGCCCATAAGTTCTTATACATACTTTGAAATAATTTTGTTTTAAGCGCAATATGTTTTTGTTCAGTTTCAATAAGTTTTAATTCTCTGTTATTGATTATAAATAAGCTACTTTCGCCCATTTGAAATTTCATATTTTCTGTTTCAAAAAGTAATTTATTCGCTTTCAAAATATCTTCATTTTTTTTAATTTGTTGCTTTAGAGCATAAAATTCAACAAAACTACTTTTTACTTTATTTTCTATTTCTAGTGTAAAATATTTTTTATCCCAGTTTAAATCTTCTATTTTATTTTTTGTTTTAGCTATCTCTCCTTTTACTTTTCTTTGAAAAATAGGCATTTGTAATGTAACTCCATATTTTACATTGTTTGTAGTGTTTAAACTATTGTAAATATTACTAAAATTATTTTCCAATGCATTATAATTTAATTTAAGTGCTGGAAAAAATTCAATTGCCTTTAATCTTTTTTCGATATCTAATATATTAGCTTTTGATTCGATCATTTTTAATTTTGGATGTATTTGAAATGCTTGATTTACTAATTCTTCCAATTTCCCTAATTCCAATGTATTTATACTACTTAAATCAAAATTATTTATTGGTTTTATTTTTTCATCTAATTCAAATGGTAATCCATTTTCTGTCCAAAAATAATTGCTCAATTCTAATCTGGCTTTTTGCAAATCCATTTCAGATTGGGCTTGCATGATTTCAAATGTTTGTATTTGGGTTAATGCTTCGGTAGTATCAATTGAAGCTCTGTCTCCTGATAAAAATGATCGTTTAATGATTTCAAATCTTTCTCTATTATTTTGTACAGATTTCTTAAGTATTGCATTATTATAAAAAGCATTTGCCCAATTCCAATAGGCATTAGTAGCATCTAAAAGCAAATCATTCACTACAATTAACTGTTCATTTTTTGTCAATTCTACAAAATATTTAGCTTGTTTGACAATTGAATTTCTTTTGTCAATGATGATGCCTCTAAATGGATCCATGCTTAATCCAATAAAAGCAGATTGATTGTTTGTTAAAGTAGGATCAATACGATCTCCAATGTTATTTTCCGTTCCTGCTTTTAAATCTATACCATACCATATAGGAATTTTCAATTCAGTAGAGGTATATTTATAATATAATTTGTTATCATAATTTTTTTCATCTGTGCTTATTTGAAAACTAGGATCAAACACACTCTTGGAAGATAATAATTCATTTTTTGCTATCTCATTTTGTAAATAAGCCTGTTTTACGATAGGGTGATACTTTCTCACAATATCAATAGTATTATCCATACTCAGCATCTTGTCCTGTCCAAATACATTGCCACAAAAAATGGCAATCAAAATGGTAAGTATGAGAAATTTAGTTTTCATTTTATATTATTTTTTATCGCTTGCTTTTGTTTTATAGTAATCTGGCGGGAATCCATTTATTTGTCTCCATAATTCATACCAAATTGGTACCGTTTTTAATAATGCAAACCCTCTTGCTCCAGTGCCTGTTTTAAGTTCCTTTGGCCAAGTGTTTTGTTGATTATCAGGCACCACTAAAATCCTAAACTTTCCATTCTCATTTTTATTATTTTCTACCATAGATATTTCTCCAGCAAACGTTCCATAACTATTATCTGGCCATCCAGAAAAAACAATAGCAGGAAAACCATCAAAAACCATCCTAATTTTTTGCCCTTGATTTATTAACATTAAATCCATTGGCTCTATGAATAGTTCTACTGCATGATCTATTTTAGTAGGTACCATTTCTACAATCATTTCTCCTTCTTTTACAATTTCATTAATGCCAGATTTTTTGGCTTTTATTATTTGGCCATCTTGCGGTGCTATTAACCATTTTTGATTACCTCTACTTATATAATTAGCTAAAGTATTCTTATTTTTTGCCAATTCTCCACTGGTTCCTGCAATTTCACCTCTCGAACTTGCTATGTCACTTCTCGATTTAAATATTTTATCGTCAGCTTCTTGTTTAATAGAATTAATATCTATTTTAATTATATTAATTTCCTGCCTAGTATTTAGTAATTTTTGTTGTTTTTCTGTTAATACTGCTAATGCTTTATTATTTTGACCTGTTCTTTTTTCTAACTCAACCAATGAAATGACACCTTGATTATATAATTGTTTTCCTCTATTTAATTGTTCTTGAGCAATTTTAAAATCTACTTCAGCTGAAACCACCTCTGAACTATCGCTAATTAATTTTCTTTTATATTGTTCTATTTTATTCTCGTAACTATTTATTTTAAGATCTCTATTTTTTTCAATTGCATTTATTTGATTTTCTATAGCATTAATTTTTTCACTATAAAACAATAATTTTTGCTCTTTTGATATTAGTTGATCTTTAGTTCTTTCTACTAAGTTAGTATCTAAATAATCATCTTTAGTATCTGCTAACAAAACAAGGGTGTCTCCTTTTTTAACCACATCTCCTTCTTTTATATACCATTTAACAATTTTACCAGGAATTACTGTATTTATTTGTTGTGGTCTCTGATCTTGATAAAGAGTTGTGACATGACCATTACTTGAAATATTTTGAGTCCAAGGCAAAAACAAAATGATTACTAAAAACGTAAATAAACCTAAAATCCAATAACCTATTTTACTTTTCTTCTCATATCTATAAATAGATTTTACCGATTTAGGTTTAAAATTTGTTTCACTACTAATATTTTCTATAGTTCTTTTCATATTATTTAATTAATAACAAGTGGTAATATTGTTTCTGGATGTCCAATATGTTTTATTCTTCCTTTTTCTAACCAAATTATTAAATCTGCCCTTTTTGCGAAGGGTATATATCCACTCACTACCATGCATGTAGTATTCTGAAGATCAGTTAAGTATTTAGAAATCTTTTTACTTGATTCGGCTCCTGCTAATTCAAATGGCTCGTCTAATACTAGAAGTTCAGGACGATTTGCAATTGCTCTTAAGAGTAAAATTTTCTTAGCAATGATAGTACTCAAACCTTTTCCAGTGGGTTGTAATGGTGTATATATTCCCTCGGGTAATTGGCTAATAAAATCTTTAATTTC
>JAFMJX010000196.1 GCA_017853235.1 Chitinophagaceae bacterium
TCTTTATGTAACACCCCAGATGCTGCAGTCATCCATTGTACATCCCCTTCGTGAATTTCACCCCCTCCACCTGCACTATCATGATGCGCTACACTTCCTTTATATGCAATCGTAACAGTTTCAAATCCACGATGTGGATGAACACCTACTCCCTTTGGCTTTCCGGTGGGTGGGAAATGATACTTAGATGCATAATCCAACATGATAAAAGGATCCATTCTTTGCATGGTTAAACCATACCCACTTGGAATAAAATTATGTACTCTAAATCCATCTCCTACAAAATGAGGTTGCCTAGGAGCCAACACCATTTCAATTTGTTTGACTGACATAAAAAGAAATAAGAATAAAAAAACTAGTTGCTGTACTTACTCAAATAACTATTCCAAAAACCAATAAAAATAGAAGCTCTGTTGCGCAATGTTAAATTGCCAGATTCTATAATTAAACCTGAATTAAAATTTGGATTACGTTTTCCTTGACCATCCAATTCCAAATCAACATATTTAATAGTGGAATCAGAAGGATTGTATTGAATATGATTTATAAATGTGCGATAAGTAAAAGTTAAAGTATCTGTTATTTGAACATGTACACTATCTAAATCGTTCATATTGCCAGGCGTCTTAGGAAAAATAACATTTAAAGAATCTAAATAAGCAAGTCCGTTTTTGTCGTTCGGATTTTTTATAGATCTTATAATAATAGAATCAGCAAATTTTAAAACGCCAGGATTGATGGAATCTTTTGCATTAAATACAAATTCTGGCATCATATAAGTAATACTTCTAGACCATTTACCAATAAACCTATCTCTTACCTCTGCAGTAATTAATCGTTTATTATAAGCATAATCTAATTCATAAACCACCGACTTATTACAAGCCGTTGATAAAACTAATACGATAATGCAGATATAACCTAGTATAACTCTCATACAATCAATTTAATATTACTCATGTAAAGATAGATAAATTATTAAACTAGAACATCAATAAAAGTGAAAATATTGAAAATATTTATAATATAAAGGGGGTTGAAAAGCTAAAATTTTAATTTTTAGTGTCCACCTTTTGTACGGCAATTAAATCAGTCAGGGCCACATTCATAGGTAATTGACCAATTTGTACAATGGCCCTTTTGCCCTTAAAACCAATAACTTCTCCCACTTGATAATTCTTTTTTAGCTTAACCATAGTTCCTACTTCAATGGGTTGGGTTAACTCTTTATACTGCTTATCTACTTTTTTAGCCAATTTATTAATAACAATTGCGTCATTTTTTTTGAATAATAAATGATACAAATTTTTCATGACCTCCTCTTTTTTGTCTGACTTCTTCCAATCTAAAGCAATTTGTCGGAGTTTTCTTTCCATATCTTTCAAATAAACCAATTTCTCTTCAGAAATTTTGTTTTGCTCTCTTAGTAAATTGATTTGTTGAATATGCTTCTCCTTATGGAGGGTTTTTTGAAGTTCGCTATTTAAAGCATCATTTTCCTTCAATTTTTTATGTAATTCTTTTCTTTCCTTTTGAACTAATTGTAAATCCTGTTCGGTTCTATTTAATAATTTATCTAATTCAAAATGATGGCTGTCAACTAACTTACGCGCGCGATGAATTAAATTTTTGGGAAGCCCTATACGTTCAGCAATCGCAAACGTATAGGAACTCCCAGGTTTACCAATTACTAATTGATATAAAGGCTCCAATTTCACTTCATCAAATTGCATGGCCCCATTAACAATACCTTTATTATGATTGGCCATTACTTTTAAATTCAAATAATGAGTCGTTACAATTCCTTGTGCATGACGATGAGATAATTCTTCTAAAATTACTTCTGCAAAAGCACCTCCTAAATGAGGATCACTCCCACTTCCTAATTCATCAATAAAAAACAAAGTTTTTCCATTTGCATTTTCTATAAAATGCTTCATATGAGTTAAATGACTGGAATAGGTACTTAATTCAAATGCTAAATTTTGGGTATCTCCCAATTGTATGAATAATTGCTTATAAATCCCCATTTGAGAGTCAGGATGGACGGGGACTAACAAACCGCTTTGTAACATGACTTGATTAAGGCCTAATGTTTTCATGGAAACGGTTTTCCCACCAGCATTAGGTCCGCTGATAATTAAAATTCTAGATTCATCATCTAATTCAATATCAATAGGTATGGTTTTTTTACCTGAAGTTTTATGATAGATATATAACAAGGGATGATATGCCTGAATTAAATGAGAAGTAGCAGCATTTTTTACTTCTGGCATTTGCCCATTCATTTCAATGGCTAATAAGGCCTTGGCTTTTACATAATCAAACAATCCAACAATTTTTAAATATTCCTTTAGCATTGGTGAATAAGGAGATAATTGTGCCGTTAATTGTCTTAACACCCTTTGCACTTCTTTTTCTTCCTCTTGTTCTAAACTATACAGCTCATTATTTAATTCAATAGTTTCCTCCGGTTCAATAAAAGCAGTTTTTCGACTATCACTTTCCCCATGTAAAAAACCTTTCACTTGTCTCTTATATTCTGAAAATACTGCCACCACTCTTCGGCCATTACTAAAGCTCTCGTCAATATCAGCCGTATATCCCGCCTTTGCCAAACGACTCACTACCTTTTCAAATATGCGTCTTAATTCTTGTCTTTTTTTATAAAGTTGCATTCTAATATATGCCAAATCCTCAGAAGCTGCATCTTTTACCAACCCTCTATCATCAATGATCATATCAATTGACTCCATCATGTACTTTTCATAATAAGTATCATTCAGAATTAAACATAGATTTGGGTAGGCACTTCTTCTTTCATCATCAAACCATTTAAAAATTTGTTCCAAGTGACTCAATAATCTTCGAATTAACAACCATTGTTCACCACTTAATTGAGCTCCTGGGATTCCTAATAAATGGACATCTTTCCTAATATCAATAACAAAATCAGAGGGAAAATATTGATTGGCTTGTTGAATGAATTTATACTCCTGTGTTTGAGATAAATCAGTTTGAATATACTTTAATTGGGTATGAATACGCATTTCTTGCACCCATTCTTTACCCATATTTGTTTGACAGTAATTCAATAAAATAGAGGTAATTTTATCAAATTCTAATTGAATCAAAGCATTTTCAGGGTATAATCTCATGATGGTGAATAGGTGCCAAAATTAATCAAATTAAGTGGAATCTGCATTGAACTAATTAGCTTAATTATTGTTATTATTCAAATAGTTAATGAACATGAAAAAAAATTATCAAACCCTCTTAGTTTTCACCTTATTCATTTATTTAAGTGCCTGCGCTCAAAATAAAATGAATACAAAAAATAATAAAATAAATATGACACATACCCAAACAATTACTTTAGGATCAGGTTGCTTTTGGTGTACCGAAGCCATTTTTCAACGTTTGCAAGGAGTTGTAAAAGTCACCAGCGGATACAGTGGCGGTTTTGTGGACAATCCTACCTATGAACAAGTGTGTGATAAAAACACCGGGCATGCTGAAGTGTGTCAAATAGTTTTTGATACAACACAAATTAAGCTAGACGATATATTAGCTGTATTTTGGAAAACACATGACCCTACTACTTTAAATCAACAAGGAAATGATGTGGGAC
>JAFMJX010000197.1 GCA_017853235.1 Chitinophagaceae bacterium
AGCCTCTTCATCCGCTGCAAATAATTTATCTAATTCAATAGGAAGTGCAATTAATCTTTTTTCAAAATCATCCACTTTAATATCCGCTGATTTAAACTCAACGAAAGTGCGATTTTTATTAGGCAATTGATCCACTTTTTTAAATCGCATAGCAGTCCATACATGGTCCAAAGTTACTTGACGAATTGCTTCATAATCATTTTTAGAAAGTATCTCCCAACTTGCATCTCGATTTAGGTCGGATACAATTTTAGAAGTTGTTTTAGGATAAGCAATCCATAATTTACTTTCGGGATGCAAAGCACTAAAAACCTCTTTTAAGATATTATTAAGCTGTAATTGATTGATTGCAAATATTAATGCAAAATCAATTTTACGTGTTTTTAATAATGGAGTTAAGTTTTTATTATATGAAAGCTTAGCGAATTGTTTTTCCACTGAAGAAGGCAAACCCTGAATCAGTAAATTTTTTTCCTCCTTAAACTGCAATTTCTCTAAAAGGTTCTGATTACTTGACATAAATTAGGATTTAAAAAAGAAGGCGAAGTTACTAAAATCTAAATGGATAGAAAAAGATATTGAATAAAATAGCATAAAATATTGAAAATCAATAAATTAGACTATTTTTTCTTATCTCTATTTTTGAAAATGGGCACTTTATTCTCGGTGCCTTTAATCAATCTGGTGATATTTTTTTGATGGGTGATCACCACCATCACTGCGACAATAACAGCAAAAAGTCGATATAAGGTTTCCTTTTCCTTAAAAATGAATAAAATAAGTACCATAAAAGCAATGCCTGCTAACATAGAACTTAAGGAAACAAATCGAGTGGAAATGAGTGTAATTAAAAACACCACTAAACAAATTAAAGCAACCACAGGTTGAATGGCTAGCGCCATACCCAATAAAGTGGCCACCCCTTTTCCTCCTCTAAAATTGGCCCAAATTGGAAAAATATGACCAACTACGGCCACTAGGCCTAATACAATCATAAAATTAGTACGCGCTAATTCATTGGTTAAGTAGTAGGGAATTAGAATGTATAACGAAGTGGCTATTACCCCCTTGGTCACATCCACTAACATCACAAAACTGCCCCATTTAGAGCCTAATACCCTAAAAGTATTGGTAGCACCTGCGTTCCCACTTCCATAGTCACGAATGTCTATATCAAACATGTATTTACTGACCCACACCGAAGTAGGAATGGATCCTAACAAATAAGCGATAATAATAAGTACAAATTCGGTCATAGTTAGTTTAGCTTGGAATGCAAATATACGACCTAATAGATTAAATAATTGTTAACAGTTATGTCTAATTATTGAGGTGTTTTGTTGAACAAAATACTTACCCACCCATTTAATGGTAGAGATTGGATGGCTTTCCATTGATGCTGTTTTGCAAGCTGGATCATATCTGGTTCATCCTCAAGCAATAAACCGCTTAAAATTAATATTGATTGATCATGGCTTACTTGAGTTAATTCCATCATATTAGCTTCAATGATGTGCCTATTGACATTCGCCAAAATAATATCAAATGATTTATGTTGAAAGGCGGATGTCACTTTTTCTATGATAATTGTTTCTGCATGGTTAGCTATTACATTTTCGGTGGCATTTTCAATACACCAATCATCATTGTCTACAGCCAACAAAGTATGTGCACCCAATCGATGAGCCAAAATGGCTAAAATACCTGTACCAGTTCCAAAATCATACACCGACTTGCCTTTAAAGTCTACCCTCTCCATTAATTGCATTACTGTATGGGTGGTGGCATGATGGCCAGTTCCAAAGCTCATTTTTGGAGTGATTAGAATATCGTGCAATACAGGTGGATTAAAACTAGGATGAAAATGAGCACGTATTCCAACAAAATCTCCAATTCTTACTGGCTCAAAATTAGATTCCCACAATTCATTCCAATTTTGTTCTTTAATAATTGATTTTGAATAATTTATATCATATTGTTGAAATAAAATATTCAAATCATTTTCAATCAAATTTTGTGCATATTCACTCTTTAATAAATAGGCCCTGCAAAAATCTACTTCCTCATTAAATCCTTCAAAACCCATGGCAGTTAAAGAAGCAATGATCCTATTTAGCTGCTCTTCAGACGTAAAAGGAAAGCTAATTTCTATGTATTCTTTTGTCATAATATGAAGGATTGTTTCAAAGATAAGTACAAAAAAATCCCTCTTTAGTAGCTCTTTCTTAATTGCTTAAGAAGGATTTGACCAAAGAGGGATTCAATAAATACAAATAATTATTCAGGACGAGGACCACGATCTTCACGTGGCGCTTGCTCTGGCTTAGGCAATAAAACCTTATGGCTTAATTTAAATTTACCCGTTTTAGGATCTAAACCTACCAATTTCACTTTAACCACATCTCCTTCATTAAAGATGCCCTCCATAGATTCTAAGCGCTTCCAACTAATTTCACTGATATGTAATAATCCTTGTTTACCTGGCATAAATTCAACAAATGCTCCAAATTCCTTAATCCCCTTCACTACTCCTTCATATTCATCCCCAATTTCTGGAACTGCTACAATACCATTGATCCATTTCACCGCTGCATCTAAACTGTCTTTATTCGCAGAGAAAATACTTACTTCACCATGGTTGCCTACTTCTTCAATATTGATAGTAGCCCCAGTAGTTCTTTGCATTTCTTGAATGATTTTACCACCTGGTCCAATCACAGCTCCAATAAACTCTTTATCTATGATTAATTTCACCATTCTTGGGGCATGTGGTTTCACATCAGCACGAGCTGCAGGGATACACTCATACATGGCATCTAAAATATGTAAACGACCTTTTTTCGCTTGGGATAATGCTTCACGCATTATATCCATGCTCAAACCATCTACTTTAATATCCATTTGAACACCGCAAATACCATCACGCGTTCCAGTTACTTTAAAGTCCATATCACCTAAATGATCTTCATCACCTAAGATATCTGTTAAGATAGCATACTTACCATCTTCTCTAGAAATAAGTCCCATAGCCACACCACTCACGTGCTTAGGAACAGGAACACCCGCATCCATTAGTGCCAATGAACCAGCACATACAGTTGCCATAGAAGATGAACCGTTACTTTCTAAAATATCGCTCACTACACGCACTGTGTACGCATAATCTTCGGTAGGCATCATTTGCTTTAAAGAACGCATAGCAAGGTTACCATGTCCTACTTCTCTACGTCCAACACCACGCATCATTTTAACTTCACCAGTACTAAATGGAGGGAAATTATAATGTAAAATAAATGGTGTGTACTCCGATTTTGCAGCACTCTCTTGTAACAACTCATCTAGCTTGGTACCAAATGTTACAGTCGTTAAAGATTGTGTTTCACCTCTTGTAAATAATGCAGAACCGTGTGGTGTAGGAAGTGGTTCTACTTCCATTGCAAGTGGACGCACTTGATCTAATGCACGACCGTCTAAACGGATACGCTCATCAACCATCATGTTACGTACAACTTCCCACTTAAGGTCTTCGTAATATTTTTTAGCTAACTTTTTATCTAAATCAGTAACGTCTTCACCAAGGCTAGCAATTAACTCATCTTTTAATGCGTTATAT
>JAFMJX010000198.1 GCA_017853235.1 Chitinophagaceae bacterium
TTTATTGATTTCACGAAATCGTTTTCGTACATATGTTAAAAAAAACTAAATATAAAAGAAGGAAGATATGATTGAAAGCAATAAATTTAGGAGACTTAATTTATGCTTGCTTGCCTAAATTGCTTAGATGCTTTGTGTCTAGAAAAGTTTAATAGACAAAGTATATAATCATTTAAAAGCTTGAAAGTATAATAGAATCAAGGGTTTGATAAAATATATGACGTTTGCTTGCCATCTATTTTAGCATAACATTGTGACTATTTGAATTAGGTAAATCATTCAAAAATCAATTTTAGTTAAATGAAACAAAAACAAAAACCTTGCAAAATGCCTCCATTGAGAGCGGCATTGGTGGTAAGCTTTCTTAGTTTGTTGCTTACTTCGACTGTAAATCTGCAAGCTCGAAACAATGCGCCCGAATTGTTTTCGACCAAAAACTTGCCTCCTTCTAATGTAACCGGTAAAGTGGTGGACACCCGAAATTCTCCTATTGAAGGAGCTTCCGTGGTGGTAAAAGGCACTAAAAACGGTGTTAACTCCGATGCTCAAGGTAATTTTACCTTAAAAGACGTTCCTGACAATGGAACCATCGTTGTAAGTGCAGTAGGTTATCTATCCAAAGAGGTGGCTGTTAAAAAAGGTTCCGCTTTAAGCATTACTTTAATTGAACAAGTTTCTTCCTTAACGGATGTAGTGGTAGTTGGTTATGGTACTCAAAATAAGAAAGATTTAACAGGTGCGGTAGTACAAATCAAGGCCACTCAATTAGAAAATGAAAATCCACGTTCTGTGGGTGATATGTTACGTGGTAATGCCCCTGGTTTAGATGTTGGATTTGATGCAAGTACCAAAGGTTCTAATGCTAGTTTACAAGTAAGAGGAAAAGGTACTTTAACAGCAAGTTCTAGCCCATTAATAGTATTAGATGGAGTTATCTATCCTGGTGGCTTAGAAGATATTAATCCTAATGATATCGCAACTATTGACATCTTAAAAGATGCAAGTTCTGCTGCGGTATTTGGAGCAAGATCTGCAAATGGTGTTATTTTGATTACTACAAAAAGAGGAAAAGGGGGTAAACCCGTTATTACTTTCAATGATAATTTTGGATTTAATAAATTAGCTGCAAAGCCACATTTATTAGATGGTAATGAAATGCTTGATTTTAGGGGGGAAGCTATTTGGAGTATGATGGGTTATGACTCAACTTCAAAGCCTGGAGTAAAATATAAATATTTAGATCCTCGTAAGTTACCTGGTTCCATTAGTCAAGCAGACTGGATGGCTTTGACTTCTGCAACAGGTGATGCAGTTGTAGAATGGTTAACACGTTTACGTTTAAAGCCTATTGAAATTGCCAACTACCAAGCTGGTAAAATGTTAAATTGGGAAAAATTAATTTACAATGATAATGCATTACAACATGATCATACAGTAAGTATTGCACAACGTAAAGATGATTATAACTATTATTTTTCATTAGGTTATTTAACCAATGAAGGGGTGACAAAAGGGGATGTGTATAAAACTTTCCGTACTCGTTTTAATTTAGAGTCTACTGCTGCTAAATTTTTAACAATTGGGGTGAATTTCCAATTTGCTAACAGAGATGAAAGTTCGGTGCCTTTAAGTTTAAGTGATGTAACTCGTACCACTCCTTGGGGTTCTATTTTCCTTGATGATGGAGTTACTTTAAGAACAAGCCCTAATGATGATCCAGGAAATAATACCAACCCATTCATGGATCAATATTATACTGACCGTAAATACCAATACAATAACATGTTTGGATCTGTTTATGTAAAAGGAAAATTACCTTGGGGATTTTCTTACCAAGCGAATTTTTCACCTCGTTATGATTTCTTGATGGAATTTAACCATCAGTCTGCATTAAATCCAACCATTGCTGCTAAAAAAGGTATTGTGGATAGAAGAAATCAAACGACCTATTCATGGCAGTCAGATAATATTTTAAGATGGAATCAAAAGTTTGATAAACATACTTTTGAAGCCACTTTCTTATTTAATGCTGAGAAATTCCAATCTTGGAACTCTAAATTACACTCTGAAAACTTTGCACCTAATGACAACTTAAGTTATCATGCTGCTCAGTCTGGAACTGCTGGTGTGGTGGTTTCAAGTGATGATCAAGTTTCAACAGGGGATGCCTTAATGGGAAGAATAAACTATAACTATGATCAACGTTACTTCATTACTGCTACAGCTCGCCGTGATGGATATTCTGCATTTGGACAACAAAATCCACGCGCTACTTTCCCATCAGCTGCATTAGCTTGGGCCATTAATGAAGAAAAGTTCATGAAGTCTACACAAAAATGGTTGGACTATTTGAAATTAAGAGTTTCTTATGGTGAAAATGGTAACCGTGAAATTGGACGTTATGCAGCTTTATCAAATTTATCTTCTAGCTCATACGTGTATGTGACTTCAGGTGGTGTTGTATATAATGGATCAACAGTTCAAGCTTCTAACTTGTCTAACCCTAATTTAAAATGGGAAAGAAACTCTTCTATCAACTATGGTTTTGACTATAGTATCTTAAAAGGAAAAATTAGTGGTTCGGTAGATATGTATGACCGTGTAACTAAGGATTTATTAGTAAACCGTTCGTTACCAAGTGTAGTAGGTTTTAATAGTATTTTAGTAAACTTAGGAGAAGTTGAAAATAAGGGAACTGAAATTACCATCAATACCGTGAACTTGGAAAGCAAAAATCTTACCTGGAAATCTTCATTTGGTATTTGGTGGAATAAAAACACCATTAATCATTTATATGGACAAACTCCAGATTATGATGCTACAGGTAAACAAATTGGAACATCTGAAAAAGACGATTTGACCAACCAATGGTTTATTGGTCATTCCATTTCATCAGTGTATAACTACAAGATTATTGGTGTATGGCAAGTTGCAGATGCTGCCACTGCTGCAAAATATGGCTACAAGCCAGGTGATTTCAGATTAGAAGACACCAACAATGATGGTGCTTATACTATTGCTGATAAGCAATTCTTAGGGGAAACAACACCTAAATTTTCTTGGAACTTAAGAAACGATTTTAGAGTTTTCAAAAACTTTGATATTTCCTTTACTTTATATTCTAAAGTGGGACAATTAAGTTCATTCAGTGAAGCTACTAACTCTCAATTAAATGGTGGTAACGTATTCTATGATCGTTCTAACTTTTATAAAATACCTTACTGGACACCAAGCAATCCTATTAATGATTATGCAGGTATCGCTTCAAACGTAGGTGGTCCAGTTTCTTGGAACGTTTACCGTAAATCTTCTTTTGTAAGATTAAGCAATATGAGTGTAGCATATAATTTGCCACAAGCAATTGCACGCAAACATAAATTGGAAGCTGTTAAATTTTATATGAATGTGGTGAATGCTCATGTATTTACAGATTGGATTTATTTCGATCCTGAAAATAAAAATGGTACCAGCGGAGGTGCACATACACCATACACTATAAACTTTGGCTTAAATCTAACTTTATAAGCTAATTAAAACTATTCAAAATAAGATTGATATGAAAAATAACATTAAATATT
Source organism: Chitinophagaceae bacterium (assembly GCA_017853235.1). Lineage (GTDB taxonomy): Bacteria > Bacteroidota > Bacteroidia > Chitinophagales > Chitinophagaceae > Sediminibacterium. Next base: position 3,579 of record JAFMJX010000198.1, read on the forward strand.
TCGGACTGCTTGCATACCTTTTCTTGGT
>JAFMJX010000199.1 GCA_017853235.1 Chitinophagaceae bacterium
GAATATGTCGTGTTATATCCTGATGCATTTGCACTTGTTGGAACTGGAATATAAGTCGTAGTTTCAAACTTGCTATTTTCTGGATATTGAAACATATATTTCCAAATATATCCATCACTAGAAGAAATCAAACCGTTATTAACGGTATAGTCACTTGATGGCAATACTGTTGAGAGTGTGCCTGCATTATTTGAAAGACATTTATAAACTCGTCTATTTGCTGTGTTTACAACATAGATATTTTCTGTAGAAGGATTTCTGTCATCATACTGATTATATTCTACACCAGTATTCCATGCACTAAGAGGAATTACTAGATTTATATCTGTTCCTGTAATTCTTTTAGCCGCAAACATAGTATCCCAAACTTCTTTTTCAGTTTGGTCCGATTCATTTATTTCAGGAGTCACGTTTTCATCAATATAAGGAAGATGATTTCCTATGAAAACATAGCCAATTGTTGTTGGTTCTGGTTCAAAGAAACTTTCATTAAATTGTTCTGCGACAAATAAAGAAAGTTTTTCTGCGGTATAGTTTGTTGCCATAAGTTTATTTATTTACTTTTGTTAAATCATTGTAATCGTTAAAACGCTATTTCCTGTATTAGCTCGGGCTGTTGGAGTATAAGTATATGCACCACCACTCAACACTGTAACTTCTGTAATATAACCTGCGGTATTGACTACTATTCTGGCATTTGCTGTAACATTTGCCTCTCCTCCTCCACTAAAAATGACAAAACTATTTTTTCCGGTTGAGCGATTGTTCGCTACAATTGTAGAAACATTTTGATATGTCAATGTTTGTATTTCAGATTCAATTTCTGAATCACCCATATGTGTGCTAACGATAATTTCTTCATTTGGCGTGTAGCTGCAATATGAAATAGTTCCGGATGGGTGTAATAATTTTAAAAATGAAGATTTAAATTTAGAAAATTGTTGTTTCGTTTTTAATATATATGATCCAGTATTAAATAGTGAACTGTCTTGTAGTTTTTTATCGCTTGATAAATGCCCAGCCGTAGAAAGATATTTACCTTCATATTCATAATATGAATCATTAATGTCTGCTACTCCAGTAGCTTGCCCATCTCCAGTTCTAGAAAAATCTACAATTGGCGCTATTTTATATCCAGATCCTGGATTAATAATAATTACTTCTTCTATACCACCAGGTTTTTTATCCGATCCTAAACTTAATATTTCACCATCACCCATTATAGAAGTCACTGCCAAAACTGCTCCTGTTCCTGTAGCACTTTGAATTGTTACATACGGAAGTTCTGATTGAGTATATCCTTGACCTCCTATAGGATATACGTCATATAATCCAATTTCTGTATTTGATTTTGATGTTATGAAACTAGAAGAAACATTCATTAAAGTATTGGATGCAATTTGAGTAATGGTTCTTCTTTGATTAAATATCATTATCTCTTGCCCAATTTTAAAATCCATTGCAAACTTAGAATTTGCGTCTCCTACTACTGAATTACTTCCAGTTTGAATAGTACAAAATAAACAATTTGGGCTAGGAGGATGTGGTTGTAATTCTACCTTCTTTATTCCTCCGCTAACATCAACTTCAGTTATGGCAGCTTTTGCTCCTATTCCTAACCCTCTCTGTGTGTTTGTGAAATTTACTTTATCTCCAGCTTGATAACCAGAACCTCTTGTTAGTACATCAATTCTTCCTATAGAACCAAAAGAATCTATAGGTATACTAGAAGTAAATATGCCTCTATTGTTACTAACTGATATATTTGCTGCGGCTGCGTTTACAATGGATTGTGCTAATAAATTAGTAGTTGCGGTTGATGTTGTAATTAAAACATCTTTTATGTCTCCGAGATCGATAAAAGTTGAATAATTAAAAACATCTATCATTCTAGAATTTACATTAATTGGGCTTCCAGTAACGGTTTTAAAACAACCATTGGTTCTGTAATTTGCGGTGCTTATTGTTGTAGATCCTAGATCATAAATTAGATCTCTTCCAAAAACAAAAGTATTTGGTGTATTCGCTCCAGTTTTATCAACATCCACAATTGCTGCTACTATAGTAGATGAACCTATATTAGTAACAACTACGGGAAATCCAGATAAAAATCCAGCTCCGCCATAAATTGTTGACATTTGATTTAAAAATCCAGAAAAAACTTTTGAAACCGCTACTTGAGCAGATTCAATATAGTCTCCTCCAATCAAAATTACAGGATCGCCTACGTTATAAGAGCTTCCTTCATCAATTATGGTTATTGAATTTAATCCAGAAAAAGCTGGAAGCCTTATATCAATAAGACCATCGTCTGGATCTAAAACGGAAGAAATATAATCTTCACCATTTATAAATTCTTTAACTTTTGTTTTTTCGTCAATCTCGAATTCAAATATTTCTATTTCTGAATTTTCATAAGAATGAGCATTTTCTACAATTGCATATGCACCAGAATTATTTCCGGTAATTTTTCTATTTTCGATTAAAGAGTAATCAAAATCTGAATAGTAAATTTTTACCACACTATTATTAGTGAGGGAATTTGGAAATACTATTTTTTTATATTCTTTTTGAATGTAGTAATCTGGTTCTAATTTAAATTGGTAAATTGCATCTGTGCCTGTTCCACCATAGTATAAAATGTCCCCTTCAGGTTTTACCGACAACATATAGGATGTAGTTTCGCCTATTGATGGAGTAAAAGTTTTATCGATAGATGCCGTAGTAATATCCCACGCTGTTGATAAATTCAGAGAGGTTATGCGATCATTAGTTTCTCCAGTTAAATACGCCAATGTTCCATCTGGTTTTAAATATAACCCTGTTGGAGCAACATCTATTGTTGTTGTAATAAACGAGCCTGTAAGCGAAGCCGTATTTACTGACCATGGGGTACTTAAAGTGAATTGGTAAATTCTATCCGCGACCGCATTCACCACATACATGTAGGTTCCAGTTTCATCAAATTTTACGTCTCTAGTACCATCAGCTACGGCTACATAAAAAGTTGATGATGTTCTGGAGGCCGACTGTAAATTCCATGATTCGGACAAGTGATATTCTAAAATCCGATTACTACCGACACCAAACTGTGCATGATACATTCTTGTTCCATCGGATTTAAAATCTAATCCCACAACAAAAGAGGAACTACCTAAAGAAACTAAATCTAACTCTTCAATTGATGTAGCTGATGTGCTTTGGATATTCCATGCATCAGTTAAACGATGTTTATATACTTTTGCTGTAGTATCATCCATAACAAATATTTCTGTTCCCTCTGGCCTAAAATATATTTGTCTAGGAAGTCCATATGGAGAAGAAAAATATTTTCCCGTATATTTTGCATTTTCTAATTGCCAATAATTTACAGTTTGAAGAATATCGTCAACATAAACCGTAACATCGTCGATTGTTACTTCTTGGGGTAAATAAAATGTAGTATTTGATGAGACGCCTTTGTATTTGTCTACACCGGCAATATGTCTTGAATATACATTCCTTAAAGTTCTTAGAACCTTAACTATTTTCCATAAACCTCCAGAGGCAATTAAAACATCATTTCTTGGAATTTGAATGTTTATTTCTTCATCAAAGAGTGC
>JAFMJX010000200.1 GCA_017853235.1 Chitinophagaceae bacterium
ATTAATCAAGGTGGATGGGCTATTGCTGGGCTATCTTTAATTGTTGGTGCTTTTGGAGTGGCTAACATTATGTTTGTAACTGTGAGAGAAAGAACGAGTCAAATTGGTTTGAAAAAAGCTATAGGGGCTAAAAGTTCTACTATTTTATATGAATTTTTATTAGAGAGCGCTTTCTTATGCATTATTGGTGGCTTGGTAGGCTTATTTTTAGTTTGGGTATTAACTTTGGCATTAAGTGCCGTACTTCCATTCCCCATTTTAATAGCTCCAAGTATCATCTTCTTAGCATTATCTTTGTGTATTGTTTTAGGTGTCATTAGTGGTATCATTCCAGCTTCCATTGCTGCAAAAATGAACCCTGTTGAAGCCATTCGTACGAAGTAGTCATTTATGCAAGTAACAATTTTAGCTATTGAGTCCTCCTGTGACGAAACCGCTGCATCTGTGGTAGTGGACGGAAAAATTTTATCCAATTTTATTGCCAATCAAACTGTGCATGAAAAGTATGGAGGAGTTGTTCCTGAACTAGCCAGTCGTGCACACATGGAAAACATAGTTCCAGTGGTACATGAAGCTTTAAAAAAGGCTTTCCCTGAAAGTACTTTACAAGAACAATTGGCTAAGCTTAATGCCATTGCATTTACGCAAGCTCCGGGATTGATAGGAAGTTTATTAGTAGGTGCTCAATTTGCGAAATCATTATCCTTGGCTTTAGATATTCCCTTGATTGCAGTGAATCATATGCAAGCGCATGTTCTCGCAAATTTAATAGATACTCCTTCGCCAAGTTTTCCTTTTTTATGTTTGACTGTAAGTGGGGGCCATACTCAAATTGTACAATGTAATAGCCCTTCTGAACTTATCATTTTAGGTGAAACTATTGATGATGCTGCCGGAGAAGCTTTTGATAAAATTTCTAAAATAATTGGACTTCCTTATCCTGGGGGACCCGTTCTTGATAAATTAGCCCAATTAGGAAATCCTAAGGCTTTTGAATTTGCAAAACCACAAGTGCCTGATTTGAATTTTTCATTTAGTGGATTAAAAACCAGTGTACTTTATTTTTTAGCAAAACAAACACCCGAATTTATTGCTGAAAACTTCAATGATTTGTGTGCTTCTGTGCAATTCACCATAGTGGATATTTTACTTAAAAAATTAAAAAAAGCAATTCAAGAAACAGGGATTCATCAAATTTGTATTGCGGGGGGAGTGAGTGCCAATAGTGGCCTCAGAAAAGGGATTCAGGAATTAGGTCAAAAGACACATTCAGCGGTGTATCTTCCTAATTTTGAATATTGTACAGACAATGCCGCTATGATTGCCATAGCCGCACATTTTAAATATTTATCTGGCAGTTTTGAGTCACTTTCTGTGACAGCATCTGCCCGTTCTACCTGGGCTTAAACTAAAACAAGCGGTTTTAAAATTTTCAATTTAACTTTGCAGCCTTAAAAAAGGTTAACACATGATTAGTGCAAGAAACGTCACTTTGGCTTTTGGAAAAAGAGTTTTGTTTGATGAAGTAAATATTAGCTTCACAAAGGGAAACTGTTATGGTATTATTGGAGCCAATGGTGCTGGTAAATCCACCTTCTTAAAAATACTAAGTGGAGAAATTGAACCCAATAAAGGAACGGTAGAAATTACACCCGGAGAGCGCATGGCTGTGTTAAAGCAAAACCAGTTTGAATTTGACGAACAAACCGTTTTAAATACTGTATTAATTGGGCACAAACGTTTATGGGACGTGATGCATGAAAAAGATGCATTGTATGCCAAAGAAGATTTTACCGAAGAAGATGGCTTAAAAGCAGGTGAGTTAGAAGCCGAATTTGGCGAAATGGGTGGATATGAAGCCGAAAGTAATGCCGCTAGTTTATTAAGTGATTTAGGAGTAAAAGAGGATATGCATCAAATGTTGATGAAGGATATCCCTAGTAATTTTAAATTAAGGGTTTTATTAGCGCAATCTTTATTTGGGAATCCTGACATCTTATTATTAGATGAGCCTACCAACGGTTTGGATATTGAAACCATTGGTTGGTTAGAAAACTTTTTAGCAGATTATGAAAATATCGTTTTGGTAGTGAGCCACGACCGTCACTTTTTAGATACTGTTTGTACGCATGTATCGGATGTGGATCGTTCCAAAATAAAAACCTTTACTGGAAACTATACTTTTTGGTATGAGTCTTCTCAATTAATGGCTCGTCAATTAAGCGATAAGAATAAAAAGAATGAAGAAAAGCGTGCTGCATTATTAGATTTTATTGCACGATTTTCTGCAAATGCGAGTAAAAGTAAACAAGCTACTTCACGTAAAAAAGCTTTGGAAAAATTAACGATCGAACAAATTGAACCTTCTAATAGAAAGTACCCTGGTATTATCTTTCAGCCTTTGCGTGAAGTAGGAAATCAAATTTTGAATGTCGAAAAATTGACAAAAAAAGTGGATGATCGTACCTTATTTAAGGACGTTACTTTCACGGTAAGTAAGGGGGATAAAATTGCTTTTCTGAGTAAGGATCCTTTAGCAATTACTTATTTTTTTGAAATCATAAATCAATCAGGAGTTGCTGATGGTGGAAGTTTTGAATGGGGCACCACCATCACCAAAGCATATCTTCCAATGGAACATAATGATGAATTTTTGAATCCAATGACATTGATGGATTGGTTAAGACAATTTGTACCTGCTCACGTAACCGATGCTGACGAACCTTTTATTAGAGGATTTTTAGGTAAAATGTTATTTAGTGGAGATGATGTCATGAAAAAAACCAATGTTTTGAGTGGGGGTGAAAAAGTAAGATGTATGGTGAGTAAAATGATGCTTCAAAACCCCAATGTTGTGGTATTGGATCAGCCCACCAATCACTTGGATTTGGAAAGTATTCAAAGTTTCAATGAAGGTTGTCAAAATTTCCCAGGAATTGTACTTATGACTTCACATGACCATACTTTTATGCAAACGGTGGCCAATAGGGTCATTGAATTAACCCCAAAAGGCATCATTGACAGGTTGATGACTTTTGATGAATATATGGAAGATAAAAGAGTGCAAGAATTGAGGGCTGAATATTATTCATAAATTACTACCATTGGCTTTATATTGGCATGAAAACCAATATTTTAGACTTAAATACCCTAAAAAGGGAGGATTCTTTAAAAAAACACTAAAATAAATGGGAGTGTAAAGGTTATTTACTTACCTTTGCCGTCCGTAAAAATTAATTTCTCATGGCTAGAGTATGTCAGATAACAGGAAAGAAGCCGATGACTGGAAACAGTGTATCACACTCCAACATCAAAACAAAGCGTCGTTTCCTTCCTAATTTGCAAAAGAAGCGTTTCTTCTTTGCAGAAGAAGATCGTTGGATCACTTTAAAAGTATCTACCGATGCGTTAAGAACCATTAACAAAAATGGCTTAGCTGCAGTAGTAAAAGGTCTAAGAGCTGAAGGCGAAAAGATCTAACCTCAAATAATTAAGTATAATTTATAATATACCATCATGGCAAGGAAAGGAAACAGAGTTCAAGTAATATTAGAGTGCACAGAGCACAAGACTACTGGTT
>JAFMJX010000201.1 GCA_017853235.1 Chitinophagaceae bacterium
GGCCGATGGTACTTGGGTTTTCCTGGGAGAGTAGGTAGCTGCCTTATTTATTAAAAATCCTTTCTGATTTATTTCAGGAAGGATTTTTTTTTGCACCTACATGAGAGTTCTTCAAATTATCTGTAATATAAATTACCTATTTAATAAGATGAACTATTATAAATAAGATTATGGATATTTGATTTCTAAGAATAGAAATCGGAGGTACTTGTATTAATTTATTTCAATTGTGCTTTTACCATCCAGTCCCAAGGTTTAGGATCCTTTAACCATTTTGGAGCTTTGTGAAATTCGGTACTCCAATCATATTCAATTTTTTCTATTTTCTGTACTTTGAATCCTTCTAATTGAAGTAAGAGTTCTAATTCCTCTTTCAAAAAATGTTTAGTGGGAACATCATCAATATCTGTGACACCATTCTTGATAAATTGCATTTGAGAGATGGCTCTTTTGCCTGTAGGAGGAACATCATTTTTTGCATCATCTACATTCCATTTGTTTGCAATAATATGGCTGAATAATTTAGATTCCAAAGAAGGAACTACCAAAACCAAATGCCCTTCTTTTTTTAAAAAACTTGTCATGTGCTTAAAAAACAAATTTCTTTTAGGAAGTGATTCAGTCAGTATGGCGTTTATGCAAATTGCAGCGTCATACTTTTGATTTTTTATTTTTTTAGCACTCATGTCAATACGTTCGTATTGTACATTTTTATATGATGAATATTTAGCTGCTGCTATTTTCAAATTTTTTGAGGAAATATCAATGGCTTTAACATTTTTGAAAATAGGAGCAATAACTGGGATCCACTTACCTACGGCACAGCCAATATCAATGATGCTATTTTCCTTACTAGCAAAGGATTGTATGGCTTTCGCGATTTTACCATTTTTGTCGTTTTTAAGAACATCAAAAATTTCGGTTTCGTATGACGGGGCGATTTTTTCCCAATAGCTTTTTTCCATTGAATGATTGATTGTATGAATTTTAATTGAATCTAATTTAAATGAATTTTATTTTTATTTGATCAAGGGGTATGTTATTTCAACTTTTACTAAGCAACTTCCTTGCCATTGGAAGCCGACCAAAGTATATAAAAGTCCTCCCTTGATAAGTCAATTTGCATCGCATCTTTTGCTTGTAAAATTCTTTCCATTTTTGTAGTGCCAATTACTGGTGTGATTTTACTTGGGTGTGCATACAAAAAGGCAAGCAATATTTCATTCACCCCCGTTGCATATTGAGCGGCTAATTGATTTGCTGCTTCTAATATTCTTATATGTTTCGGGTTTACATTTTCAAACAAACCATTGCCCCATGGTGACCATGCTTGTGCTTGAATATTCTTAATTTGACATTGATCTAGGACTCCATTCTCAAAAGCTTCAAGTTGAGTCACTGATATTTCAACCTGATGTACTTGTATGGAAGTTGCAGAGGAAAGTAATTCAACTTGGCTTGTTGTAAAATTGGATACCCCAAAGTTTTTTACTTTACCTTGTTTTTTCAAAACAGCTATAACTTCTGCTATTTCATGTATGTCTAATAAGATGTCTGGACGGTGAATTAATAAAGTATCAATATAATCGGTATGAAAATTTTTCAATGAATTTTCAACTGAAAGCATCATGTGTGATGCACTCGTATTATAGGACTTAATATTGTGTTTTGGTCTATTTGGGGTAAGCATCTGTATCCCCGTTTTTGTAATTAGTTCAATCTGGTTTCTAAGACTGCTGTTGTTTTGTAAAGCTTTTCCAAAGTCCGCTTCGGTGGTATAATGACCATAAATGTCCGCGTGGTCGAATGTATTTAAGCCATGCTCTATACATTGTTGAATTAATTTTTCGTATTGCTGCGTAGTAAATTGGGCTCCCCATACTCCCCATCGCATACATCCAATAATAGGATTTTGTTTTTTCATATGGTATTCGCTATTCCCTAAGTTATTAAATAATTACTATACAATGATGACAATTAGGGAAAACGAAATATACCTGTAAGTAGAAAATTTTTAGACAAAAAAAATCCCGTTCCGATAATTCGGAACGGGATTGTATTGCAACGAGGTTGATTAATATCTGTTATATTCACCACCACCATTACCACCACGGTCACGGTTGTAACCGCCGCCAGTTCCGCCGCGATTAAATCCACCGCCAGAACCACCGCGATTGAAACCACCACCGCCGCCGGCACCATATGGTTTTTTCTTGAAGGTTCTTTCGCCTTCAGGACGTGGAGTTGATTCGTTAACTACGATGTTACGACCCAACATTTCTGTGTCGTGAAGTTGACTGATAGCTGCGCGAGCTTCGTCGTCGTTAGGCATTTCAACAAAACCGAAGCCTTTGCTTCTGTTGTTGTTAAATTTGTCTGTTACAATTTTTGCACTTGCTACTGCTCCAAATGGAGTAAACAAGTTCTCAAGATCTTCGCTAGTCATATTCCAGCTAAGATTTCCAACATAAATGTTCATGTTCTTTTAAATTAAGTGATCTAATACCAACACTGAAAAACATTTCCAGTATTGGAGACATCAAAGATAGGACTATTTAATACAATTCATCAGTTTATCCACTTTTTTAAAACATTTAGACCCCGTTTTAGGCCTTTTAGGCCTAAAAAAGCCCCCTCAGATAGTTCCGAGGGGGCTTTTGCGACCAAAAATGAGGACATTTTTGTCGGGAAACCTGGCTAAATCAATTAAGCTTCTGCTGCGATTTCAATATCAATTTCGGTATTTTGACCGTTACCAAAGTCAATAGTTGCTTTATAGCTTCCTAATTCTTTGATATCTTCTGGCAAGCTAATACGTCTTCTATCTATTTCGTATCCTTTTTGATCACGAATAGCACGTGTTACTTGTAATGAAGTGATGCTACCAAATATTTTGTTTGATGTACCTGTCTTTGCAGTTAATTTAACTGGACCGCTTGTTAATACAGAAATTACTTTTGTGATTTCAGCTAACATAGCAGCTTCTTTCTTCGCTTTTACTTTTAAGCGCTCTTCTAATTGTTTCATATTAGAAGGGTTTGCTTCAACAGCTAACTTAGAAGGAAAAAGAAAATTACGAGCATAACCATTTTTTACATTGGCTACTTCGTCCTTTCCACCTAAATTGTCTACATCTTTAATTAAGATAACTTGCATAAAATTTGTTTAGTTCCCAAGAGCCCAGCATTTGATTGCTGTCACTCGCCAATATATTTTACTATACGAGATTAGGGATGGTTTACTAATTGATTTGTCTATTTTAATAAATCGGTTACATAAGGTAACAACGCCATTTGACGCGCTTTTTTAATAGCGTCAGCCACTTTACGTTGGTACTTTAAAGAGTTACCGCTTAAACGACGTGGTAACATTTTACCTTGCTCGTTCACGAATTTCTTCAAAAAATCGATGTCTTTGTAATCAACATATTTAATACCATACTTTTTGAAACGACAGAATTTCTTCTTTGGCTTCTCCTGTTTGATTGCAGTAAGGTATTTGATTTCATTCTTTGCCATGTGGTAAAAATTTAATTAAGCCTCTTGTGCTTTGTGAACAGGGAAACCGCCGTTTC
>JAFMJX010000202.1 GCA_017853235.1 Chitinophagaceae bacterium
TAATGGTAAGTGGTATTCCTTATGATAGTGAAGAAGCACGCGGAATTGCTGGTTCTATCAGTGCTATCATGACGGGTATTGCTTACAAAACATCTGCTGAATTAGCTTCTTTCTTAGGTGCATTTGATAAGTATGAAGAAAATAAAGAAGACATGTTGCGTGTTATGCGTAATCACCGTGCTGCAGCGTATGATGCAGAAGGAGCATATGTTGGAATTGAAATTAAACCACAAGGAATTAAAGCTCAATACACACCTGATTACTTATTGAAAGCTGCTACCAAAGCTTGGGATGATGCTGTTCAATTAGGAGAAAAATATGGATATCGTAATGCACAAACAACCGTAATTGCTCCTACTGGAACCATTGGTTTAGTAATGGATTGCGATACGACTGGTGTAGAGCCTGATTTTGCTTTAGTGAAATTCAAGAAATTATCAGGTGGTGGTTATTTCAAAATTATTAACCAATCTGTACCACAAGCTTTAAAGAATTTAAAATATACCGCACAGCAACAGGACGACATGATTAAGTATGCTGTGGGTGCTGCAAGTTTTGAAGGTGCTCCTTTTGTGAATCCAGAGGCTTTATTAGCAAAAGGATTCTTACCAGAAGAAATTGAAAAACTAAATGGCGCTGCTAAGTCTGCATTTGAAATTGGATTTATTTTTAACCGATTCACTTTAGGAGATGATTGCTTAAAGAGATTAGGATTTAAAGAAGAAGAATTTGCAGATTGGAGTTTTAATTTATTAGAAGCTTTAGGATTTACCGAAGATCAAATTGATGCTGCTAACGATTATGTTTGTGGAACTATGACTATCGAAGGGGCGCCTCATTTAAAAGAAGAACACTTACCTGTTTTTGATTGCGCTAACAAGTGCGGTAAAAAAGGAGAAAGATATATTCATGCACATGGTCATATTCGTATGATGGCAGCTTGTCAACCATTCTTAAGTGGTGCAATTTCTAAAACAATCAACTTGCCCCACGAAGCAACAGTTGAAGAAATTGCTGATTGTTATTTAATGAGCTGGCAATTAGGATTAAAAGCAAACGCTTTATATCGTGATGGTTCTAAATTAAGTCAACCTCTAAGCAACAAATCTGATAAAAAGAAAAAATCGGATGCAACAGCAGATGCTACTGAAGAAACAGCAAGCTCTCAATTGGTTGATTTGAGTAATTTAACCGTGGATGAATTATTGGAAGAAGTACAAAAGCGTATGTCTGCTTCTACCGATACTAAATTAAAGCGTCAATTATCTCGCATTGTTGAACGTAAATCTTTACCTGCAAAGCGTAGAGGGTTTACTCAAAAAGCAAGAATTGGCGGCCAAGTTTTATTCTTAAGAACGGGAGAATATAATGATGGAACTTTAGGAGAAGTTTTCATTGATTTAGCAAAAGAGGGATCTACTTTAAGAAGTTTAATGAACTGTTTTGCAATCTCAATTTCAGTAGGCTTACAATATGGTGTGCCTTTGGAAGAGTTCGTAGATAAATTTGTGTTCACTAAGTTTGAACCATCTGGAATGGTGGATCATCCAAATATTAAAACTACTACTTCATTAGTTGACTTCATATTCCGTGCATTAGCGTATGAATATTTAGGTAGAACCGATTTAGTACATGTATTAGATAAGCCAACTGTAGAAAACTTAGGGGAGGAAGGAGATATTACGCTTGTGGGAAAGCCCGAGCTTAGTAGCATTCGTGTAACAGCTCCAGCTGCTGCACCTGCTGCAAAAGCAAATGTAGCTGCTGCAGTGGAAGTAAGCAGTGGTTCCATGGATCAAGTCAATGCGGCTGCTAAAAGTATGCAAAGTGATGCGCCTGCTTGTAGCACTTGTGGACATATCACCATTCGAAGCGGTACTTGTTACAAGTGCTTGAACTGCGGAACTTCAATGGGATGTAGTTAAATAAGTAGCCCTTTCTTTGAAAGTGAGGGCTCCATATAAACAACGCTCTAATGATTTTAAATCCCACCCCATAAACGGGTGGGATTTTTTAATTCTATACATGATAGCTGCATTCGGTTCTTCTAACTTTTTTCTTTAAAAATCTCAGCTGCTCTTGTATTTTTCATTCAATTTATTTTGTAAATTGAATCTTTAAATCAACTGTCTAAACGATTGTATTATGTCTGATTTTCAAGTAAAAGTAGCGCCTAAAAAATATGATGCTGTGATTGTAGGATCTGGTGCGGGTGGAGGTATGGCAGCTTATGTATTAGCAAAAGCAGGTCTAAAGGTTTGTTTATTAGAAGCGGGTCCTGAATTTGATCCTGCAAAAAATTCAGCACAATTAAAAAACCCATGGGAATCACCACGTCGTGGTGCTAGTTCCAAGTTTCGTCCATTTGGTGAATTTGACGGATGTTATTGGGGTTGGGAAATTGATGGGGAACCTTACACGCAAGAAAAAGGCAGTGATAAATGGGAGTGGTGGAGAGCAAGAATGGTAGGGGGTCGTACCAACCATTGGGGACGTATTTCATTGCGTTTTGGTCCTCGAGATTTTAAAAGAAAAAGTTTAGATGGCTTAGGCGATGATTGGCCCATTGGATATGAAGATATCAAACCTTACTACGATAAAATTGATCGTTTAATTGGAGTTTATGGAACTAACGAAGGATTGGAAAATGATCCAGATGGAATTTTCCTTCCTCCACCAAAACCACGCTTACATGAATTAATGTTTAAAAAAGCTGCGACAGGAATTAATATCCCTGTGATTCCTTCTCGTTTATCTATTTTAACAAAAAAAATAAATGATGAACGTGGTGCTTGTTTTTATTGTGGACAATGTAATCGTTCTTGTAAAGTTTACGGTGATTTTTCTTCTTCATCTGTATTAGTTCGCCCTGCGGTGTTAACAGGCAATGTCGATTTAATTACCGGAGCAATGGCGCGTGAAGTGTTAACCGATCGTGAAGGAAAAGCAACTGGTATTTCTTATGTCAATAAATTGGACAAGCAAGAATATCAAGTACTTGCAAAAGTGGTCATATTAGGTGCTAGTACATGTGAAACAGCTCGTTTATTATTGAATTCTAAATCAGATAAACATCCTAATGGTTTAGCAAATAGTTCTGGTGTAGTGGGTCGTTATTTACACGATTCAACTGGAGCTGCTATGGGTGGCGTCATTCCAGAATTATTTGGACGTAAGCGTTACAATGAAGATGGAGTAGGAGGAATGCACGTATACACACCATGGTGGTTAGATAATAAAAAATTAGATTTCCCTCGTGGCTATCATATTGAATATTGGGGTGGCATGAGTCAACCTAGTTATGGATTTGGTATGGGTATGCAAGGATTGAATGGAAAGTTCCAAGTGAATGGACAAACCAAAGAAGCGGGAGGATACGGTACTTCGTTAAAAGAAGATGTTAGATTCTTTTATGGTGCGAATGTTGGCATGGGAGGAAGAGGAGAAGCTGTGCCGCGTTACGAAAATTATTGTGCCATTGACAATGAGGTGGTAGACAAATACGGAATTCCAGTTTTGAAGTTCAATGTGAAGCAATCCGAATATGA
>JAFMJX010000203.1 GCA_017853235.1 Chitinophagaceae bacterium
AGTGGGATTGAAGGATCCTAAAAAACCTATTGGAACATTTATATTTTTAGGTCCAACTGGAGTAGGTAAAACCGAATTGGCTCGTGCTTTGGCGCGAAACATGTTTGACTCTGAAGAATCATTGATTCGCATTGATATGAGTGAATACATGGAAAAGTTTTCGGTAAGTAGATTGATTGGAGCGCCTCCAGGATATGTTGGGTATGAAGAAGGCGGACAATTGACCGAAAAAGTGAGACGCAAGCCCTATTGTGTTATTTTATTAGATGAAATAGAAAAAGCGCACCCTGATATTTATAATATTTTATTACAAGTATTAGATGACGGTATTTTAACGGATGGATTAGGACGTAAAGTGGATTTTAAAAACACTTTAATCATCATGACTTCCAATATTGGTGCGCGTCAATTAAAAGAGTTTGGAGATGGAGTAGGTTTTGCTACTGCAACTCGAATACAACAAACCGAAGAAAATAATAGATCCGTCATTGAAAAAGCTTTAAAACGTACTTTTTCGCCTGAGTTTTTAAACAGAGTGGATGATGTCATCGTATTTAATTCTTTAACTAAAGAAAATATATTCGAGATCATTGATATCATCATGAAAAATGTATTGGGAAGATTGGTGAACCTAGGTTTAAACCTTGTCCTTACCGATGAAGCTAAAACATTTATAGCAGATAAAGGGTATGATGTTCAATTTGGGGCTAGGCCATTACATCGAGCCATTCAAAAGTATATCGAAGATCCTTTAGCAGAAGAAATTTTAAATTTCAGTATAAAGGAAGGAGATACTTTAGTGGGTGACTTTGATGCAGCACAAAATAAATTGGTATTTGCTTTGCAAAAAAAAGATAAAGAAAAAACTTCTAAATCCAAGGAAGCTTAAATTTAGTTTGTCTTTTTAGATTTCCATAAAATGAAAAGTATGCAAAAACGAAGAAAGTTAATACAGTCCTTGTTTTTAGCGCCTTTCATCCCTACACATGCTTTTGCAAAAGAGAATGATTCACAAAAACTGAATGCTGCAAATCCCTTAAGTCGTCGTTTTAAATTAAGTTTAAATGCGTATTCATTTAACGGGCCTTTGACTAAAAAGGAAATTACAATTGAAGAAGTAATTGATTTTTGTGGCACTTTAAATTTAGATGCTATAGATTTAACAGGGTATTATTTACAAAATTATCCTGCAGTTCCTTCAGATGATTATATAGCTCATATAAAAAACAAAGTCCATAAGGCAGGGATGAGTATTAGTGGGACTGGTATTCGTAATGACTTTGGGAATCCGGATCCAAATATACTTTTAAAGGAAATTGAATTTGTAAAATCCTGGATTGATGTAGCAGCTCAATTAGGTGCCCCTGTGATACGAATTTATAGTGCTAAAAAAATACCTGATGGCTATACTTGGGAACAAGCAGCACAATGGATCATCGCTTCTTTTAAGGAGTGTGTAGCCTATGGCAAAAAGAGGGGAGTCATTGTGGCTATGCAAAATCACAATGATTTTATAACCACTGCCGAACAATGTCTTTATTTTGTAGAAAGATTAGATAAAGATTGGTTTGGATTGGTGGTAGATACTGGAAATTTTCAAATCAAAGAAGCCTACAGCCAAATTGAATTAGTGGCAAATCATGCAGTCAATTGGCAAGTAAAGGAATTAGTCACTATACAAGGAGTCAACCAGCCCATGGATTTAAATAAGCTCATGAAAGTGATTGCGAATTCAAATTATAAAGGGTATCTGCCTACTGAAACATTGAGCCCAGGTGATCCCAAACAAATTTTACCTCCATTTTTGCAAAAAGTAGCTACTGCCATTGAGCCTTATATGTAATCCAATTTTAATTATTGAATTACAATTGGATTTGATAATGCCGTTTCAAAATTGACCAAGTATTGAAACCATTCTTCTGACGTGTGAATATCACCCATTTTGGTCCAAGCAGCTCCTTTATAATAAGTGAAGGGGGTGTGTGCAGTTGAGGTAACTGTTGCCAATAAATGTCCCTTTTGTAATGACATTTTATTTTCGGTATGAGGTAAAATACATGCTACACCAATGGTACCATCTTTACCATGCGTTGGCTCCCAATAGCCTAAAATACCTTTTTGTTCATTTAGTAAAATGGCACCCGCTTCTGCTCTGCGTGATATTCCAATTGCTAATGGTAGTGATTGGTTGCCATCATAATCATAAGTAGCAATCACTTTACTGAGTTGGGATCCTGCATCAATAGAAATTTGTTTTGAAACAGTGGTTGCTTTTCCATCCACATTCCATGCATCATAGTATAAAATAAAACTACTCCTTAATGGACCATTATCTAACACTTTCCATCGCGTATAATTTTTCGGAAACCATATTGAATCTTTTAAAATAGGAGCAATATCACCTGCACCTAAAAAATATCCTACATGATAATAATCTAATCCTGTGCCGTTGTCATCATGATATTTGTTGGTACTGTACCATTCATTGATGATCATTTTAGGAGTTCTTTTGGACCAAACATCAGTACCGTAGGCGTTTTCCTTTGGAGTCGCTTCCAGTGCTTTACCATACATACGATGTGCTATTTTATCGTTCTCCCATGCGAAGTCGTCTTTTCGTTCAGGAACAAATCGACAATAAGTTTTTGTTTCAAAAAAAGGACGTTTCCCTTTGCTCAGATGAAGTTGAATGCTACTATTCGCAGGTATGGAAACTTCAACTAATAAATTTTGAATATGAGCAGTGCCTTGATATTCATATTGATAACTGATAATTTTTTTACTAGAAACTTGTGTTATCACTAGTGCGTTGGTGTCAATACTTGGGTACTTCAATAAGACTTGTGACCAAGGGATTTCCACAATTGAATTTTTTCTTTGGAGCGCTGAATTATTTTTTAAAATAAGGTTTTGTGAAAATCCATTTGTAGACAAAATAAATTGGCAACATACAATAGCGATACAGGCGAAAAAATATTTTTTCATTCTAATTTTTTAAATCAACAATTTAAAACTATTTCAAATACCAGTCTTTGTAACGTTTCAAAGCTTCTAAAAAATAATAATCAGCATACACTAAAGGCACATCAATTTCAGAGTTTAAAGTTAAAGCACCTACACAATGCTTAATTAAAAAACCTCCGTTTTCGCCATATTTAGCACGGTAAGTATCATTAGATAAAGATTCTAACATTTTCACAGCAGCATTAATGTATTTTTCTTTTTGAGCTCCTTTTGTAAATTGACCTAATTCCATTAAAGCAGAAGCGGTAATGGCAGCAGCGGAAGCATCTCTTTTTGCTAATGGTTGTTGTCCAGCATCAAAGTCCCAATAGGGAACAAAGTCGGATGGTAAATTTGGATGGTTTAAATAAAATTCTGCTATATTTTTTGCATGTGTTAAATAGGCTTCATTTTTTGTATCACGGTACATCGTGATGAAACCATATAACCCCCAAGCTTGTCCACGTGACCAAGCAGAAGTGTTTGCGGCTCCTTGATGGGTTGTTTTACGTATTACTTTTCCGGTTTTTTCAT
>JAFMJX010000020.1 GCA_017853235.1 Chitinophagaceae bacterium
AAGGGATGTTTTTGACCGTTTACTCTTCTTACCATATATTTTAATTCTCCTTGACGTTGCATGGCATCAGGGAACTCTTCAAACATGGCGAGTATTAGGATTTTTTCATCACTAGTGAATTCTTGAAAATTAGTCTCCGTTTCACCCATTAATTGCTTTAATTGTGCAGAGGGTAACAAAAATTCAAAACCATACCGTGTTTTAGCAATTTCTGTAATTTTATCTTTTCTTGTTCCTTTATCTGTATAATAATATACAAGTGCAGTAAACAATCTTTTAGAAAAGAATTTACCTTTCACTCCATCTACTGTTACAACTTGAGGTGTTGCATAAGTAAATGCTGCTCTTGAAATAGTAATTACATCAACACCATCAATAGTTTTAAAATCAATATCTCGATCTATAAATTTATCCGTCAAAACCCACTTAGCTTTCACATTCACTGTAGCTGTTTCACCATACTTTGGGAAATTAAATTTTTTCAAGGTTTGATATAATCTATAAGCATCTTCACTTGTCCATTTCGCATCCTCATCAGTAAACAAAAAACCATACTCATTTAGTGCATTTATGGAATTAAAATCGTCAGGTACTTTTTCAGCTTTACCTAATACATTTATTTCAACTTTATCATTAATATAAGCTTGTTGGGCATGCCCCACAAAACTACTATCATCTTCCCATGCATAATTAAAATTTGAATCAGCAGGAGCAGGAGTTAATGTAATAGTTACATCTAAAGTATTATTATTTAAATCAAGCACTTTTGAAATAGGAAACAAATAACCTTTTGCGTCAATACTTAATGCCCACTTTCCAGTACTAAGATTTGAGAAAGAATAAGGAACATCTGCATTATTTGTTATCCCGCCTATTCTTTTAAACATATAGATTTCAGCACTTTTCTGTATTCTAACAGTAGCAGTGTCCCCCAATTTCAAACCTTTTACAAAACCACTAACAACAGACTGACTATGAACTAAAAAAGGAATGAAAAAAAATAAGAATAGAATGATACTTTTTAAAAAAAAATTCTTCATAGATTAGAATTTATAGCCCAAATTTAAAGATGGAATCTGTTATATTATTAGATTTAATAATTTATTTATAAAAATTTACTAACAGCTTGACTTTCAATAAAAAATTGCCAAAATTGTTACCCTTTTTAAATTGTATATTTGCAACACTCAAAATTTACAAAGTAGCCTTTGAATCCTCTTGCTAAATATCATAATACGCTCAGTTTACCTAATTTGAAAGTCATTGCATTTTTAGTTTGTTTTTTGATTTCTTCAAATAGTTTTTCTCAAACCAAACAAGTACAATATTTACAACAAACCTGGTTTGCCTATTTTAATCAAACCAAGCTTTCTAAAAAATGGGGAATCTGGAATGAACTTCAATTAAAAACACAGGATCATTTTTTTAACAACTATTCAAGTTCCGAAGCCACTTTAGGGGGCATGTATTATTTAACGAAAGACATTAAATTGGTCAATGGATACACTTTGGTCACTTTATACCCTGCCGACGGCAAAACTATTAATAGTTATGAGCACCGAGGTTGGCAAATGATACAATGGACATCACTACATCCTAAAATTAAGTTTACTCAATGGTTCAGATTAGAAGAAAGATTCAAATCTCAGTTTATTAATAACAACACACTTGCTGATGGGCTAGATTTTAGTTGGCGTGCTCGTTACAATGTTTTTATGCAAATTCCTTTAGGCCAAAAAAAATATGCTCCCGGCACTTTCTCTTTTTTAACTGCTAATGAACTTTATTTGAACTTTGGGAAAAACATTGTGTATAACACCTTTGATCAAAATCGTTTTTTTATTGGCGCTTTTTATCATGTCAACAAGCATGATAATTTGCAAATTGGTTTGACAGAAGTATACCAACATTTAGCTAGTGCTAATAAATTCAAATCGGTGGATGTATTTAAAATATCCTACTTCAACAATTTAGATTTTAGCAAGAAATAAAGTAGCCTCCGAAGAGGCTACTTAGTAATCATTATATTTAGAACAGATCACAATAGTATTCTATTCTATATTTCTCAATTATTTTTTTCTTGGCAATTTGGCATCTCTTTGTGCTGCATTATAAGAAAAAGCAGCAACAATGGTGGCTATTTGCTTTAAATCATCTTCAATTAAATGATCATATACATCCATATTACTATGATGTGTTTTAGTATTATATTCAATAGGATCTTGAATAAACTGAAAACCAGGTAAACCAGCGCCATCAAAGGATTGATGATCAGTTCCACCCGTATTACTAATGGTAATAGTTTTTGCCCCTAAATCATGGAATGGTTCAAACCATTTTGCAAAAATTTCAGCACAAGCAGCATTGCCTTGTAAATATATACCTCTAATTTTTCCAGTACCGTTATCTATATTATAATAACTTGAAAATTTTTCATGTGCTGCATTAGGGTTGCCTGATGCATCCATAAATGTCTTTTTTACATACCCTCTGGAACCTAATAAACCTTGCTCCTCTCCGCTCCATAATCCAATACGAATCGTTCTTTTAGGTTGTACACCTATCGTTTTTAATATTCTCATCGCCTCCATCATCACAGAAGAACCTGAAGCATTATCTGTAGCTCCTGTTCCAGATTGCCATGAATCTAAATGGGCTCCAATCATAACTACTTCATCTTTTAGCAAAGGATCAGTTCCTGGAATTTCTGCAATCACATTATATCCTTGCAAATCTTTTTCTTGAAATTTAGTTTTCACTTCTGTTTCCATTTGAACATCGGTCCCAGACTTTGCTAATCTTAGTAAGGTATTATAATCTTCAATACCCAATGCAATATCTAAAAAGTTTGCGGGATCTGTTGATTTATAACCTCCACCACCTTGAGCGAAAATAGTGCCATCATGATTTCTAGTACTAGTTGTAATCATTCCTACTGCACCTTCCTTCATCGCCATTGCTTTTAATAAATTGGTCACTTTAGCAATGCCCACTACAGCACCTCTTGAAAAATTCGCAGCATTGGGACGACCCCCACCTGCTGGTGGAGGAGTTGCAGCAGCCATCTTTGCTAATTCTTCATCTGTATATCTTACTGCATCAGGTTTAAAGCTTTGTTTATAGGCATCATATTGATCTATGATAATTAATTTTCCTTTTAATTGCCCACGCAATGATTCTAAACTAGCAGAATCTTTTAATGCAACTACTATTAATCCTCCTTTCTTTAAACCTTTAGTTCCCGCTGTCCAAGTTTTAGGCCAAGCCAATAAAGGTTTATAATAAGGAGCTGTCATAGCTAAATACATTTTTTCTAAATCCCATCCTTTACCAAATTCACCCCAAGGATCAATGGCTGCGTTTTGTAATCCCCATCCTGCCAGTGTTTCCTTAGCATAATTAGCAGCGCGCATATACCCTTCTGAATTAGTTAATCTATCACCACTTTTATCGGTCAAATTAAAAGCGATTTCCATTACTTTAGAATTTTTTAAACCCTCTTCTCTAATTTTTTGCATCATAGCTTGATCCACATTTTCTTGTGATAAAGCATAAAATGGAATCGTCATTACCAATGTCATCCAATACAATAAACTTTTTTTCATATTTTTAAATTTAATCATGATTGTATCATTGAATTTAAGCAATTCTTAATAGAAATAAATTGAAAATACATTAAGGGTAATTTTAATTGTCATTTCAATGATGTAAGAGTTTCACAGCGATTGCTTACTGAATCACTAAATTCTTGATTTTCAATATATTTTAGTGATTTATGGCTCAAATTACCATCTTGATTTACTCTAATTATTTCAAAATAATAGTACCTTAGATAGCTCAGCCAAATCAAAGACCCAAAACGATTCATCCATTATGAAAAAAACTTTTAGCTATTCCTTCATGGTAGTTTTATTACTCATTAGTTTGATTTCTTGCAGTAATAAACGAAGCAACACTCCTCGTGTATTGGTGTTTTCAAAAACTGCCGATTTTCATCATTCTTCCATCCCTGCCGGTATAAAAGCCATTCAAGCACTTGGCGCAAAAAATGGATTTGAAGTAGATACTACCACAGATGATAATAAGTTTGCCGAAGACAGTTTAAAAAAATATGCTGCTTTAATATTTTTAAGCACCACCGGTAATATTTTAAATGGCAATCAAGAAAATGCTTTAGAAAGATACATACAAGCAGGAGGTGGTTTTGTTGGTATTCATGCCGCAACTGATGCTGAATATGATTGGGGCTGGTATGGACGCATGATAGGAGCCTACTTTGTAAACCATCCTGCACAACAAGAAGCAAACTTAATAATCAATGATAAAAAACATCCTGCAACAGATAGCTTACCCGATACTTGGCGCAGAAAAGACGAATGGTATAATTTCAGGTTTGTAAATAAGGACTTAAAAGTACTTATAAGTATTGATGAGAAATCATACACAGGTGGAAAGAATGGCGATGCTCATCCAATGAGCTGGTACCATGAATTTGATGGTGGTCGCGTATTTTATACCGAATTAGGTCATACTGATGAATCTTACTCTGACCCTTTATATTTGAAACATATTTTAGGTGGTATTAAATATGCGATGGGGGACAACACTTCCGATTATAAAAAAGCACACACTGCTTTAGCTCCAGATGAAAAAGGCTTTACTAAAACACAATTAGTGCAAGGTACTTTTTTTGAACCCACTGAATTAACAGTACTTCCAAATTTAGATGTTTTAGTATCTCAACGTCGTGGTGAAATTTATTACTACAATAACGAAACTAAAAAAATAAAACAAGCAGGTTTTCTTAAAGTATACTTTAAAACCGATGCTCCAGGTGTCAATGCAGAAGAAGGTTTACTGGGGATAAAAGCCGATCCTGATTTTGCTAAAAATCATTATGTATACATGTATTATAGTGCTCCAGATACTCCCATGAATAGATTGAGCAGATTTACTTTCGAAAAAGATACCATTCAACCTGGTTCTGAAAAAATGATTTTACAATTTTATGAGCAACGTGATATTTGTTGTCACACTGGTGGTTCTATTGCATTTGGTCCTGACAAATCCTTATTCTTGTCCACCGGAGATAACACCACCCCATTTGACGAACCTAATCAAAAATATACTACTCAAGGATATGCTCCTTTAGATGATCGTCCAGGACATTTACAATATGATGAAAGACGATCTTCGGGCAACACGAATGATTTAAGAGGAAAAATTTTACGTATTAAAGTGAAAGAAGATGGTGGATATGAAATTCCTGAAGGAAATTTATTCCCTAAAGGAAATCCTAAAGCACGTCCTGAAATATATGTTATGGGAAACAGAAACCCTTATCGAATTTCAGTAGATCCTAAAAACGGTTTTTTATATTGGGGTGAAGTGGGACCTGATGCCAATGTAGATAGCTTTAAAGTGCGCGGACCACGCGGATATGATGAATTAAATCAAGCACGCAAAGCTGGATTTTTTGGTTGGCCATTTTTCATTGGAAACAATTTTCCATATTACGAATATGATTATGCTACTGGAAAATCAGGTACTGCATTTGATCCTGCAAAACCCATTAATAACTCCAGAAACAATACAGGCTTAACCGAATTACCTCCTGCACAACCTGCATTTATTTGGTATCCTTATGCAGTTTCTACACACGAATTTCCTTCTTTAGGTTCAGGTGGTAGAACTGCAATGGCTGGTCCTGTTTATTACAGCGATTTATACCCTTCTAATACGCGCTACCCTTCTTATTATGATGGTAAAATGTTCTTTTATGAATGGATGCGCGGATTTATAAAAGCAGTAAGTATGAAACCTAATGGCGATTATGATAAAATGGAACCTTTTATGCCTCATACTAAATTTAATTCTGCTATTGATATTGAAGTAGGCCCCGATGGTCGTTTTTATGTATTAGAATATGGGACTGGATGGTTTTCGAAAAATCCTGATGCTGGTTTAGTTCGAATTGATTATAAAAAATAATGCAAAAATTAAGAGCATGAAAAAAAGACAATTTATAAAAGATATATTACTTACAAGTATGGCTGCTCCTATTGGACTTACTGGATTAGCACAATCTTTTAAATCAAAGGAAGCAGTCCCTGCATTAGATTTAGCAAAAGATGAGGACTTTTGGACTAGTATTCGTAATCAATATATTTTAAAGCCTGATTACATTAATTTGGAAAATGGTTTTTATAATTTTCTACCGCAACCTTTACTCAATAAATTCATTGAGCATATTAAGGAAATTAATGTACAAGGATCTTATTATATGCGCACAGTACAAGGCGACAATAAGAAAAAAGTGGCAGCCCGTCTTGCTGCTCTTGCGGGATGTTCTGCCGATGAATTAATCATCACTCGCAACACCACTGAATCTCTTGATTTAGTGATTGGAGGCTTAGATTGGAAGCCAGGTGATGAAGCAATTATGGCTTTACAGGATTATGGCGCCATGTTAGATATGTTTGAACAAGTTAAAAACAGATATGGTGTAGTGAATGTAAAAGTATCTGTCCCCAATCACCCAGCAAATGATGAGGAAGTGGTTTCACTATATGCAAATGCGATTACACCTAAAACAAAAGTAATTTTAGTGAGTCACATGATTAATATTAGTGGGCATATTTTACCTATTCGAAAAATATGTGACATGGCACATGCCAAAGGAGTTCAAGTGATAGTAGATGGCGCACATGCATTTGCCCATATTAAATACCAAATTTCCGACTTAGGCTGCGATTATTATGCTGCATCATTACACAAATGGTTAAGCACTCCATTAGGCGCAGGATTATTATATGTAAATAAAAATAATGTGGCAAAACTTTGGCCATTATTAGCTGATGGTGAAAAACAATTAGATAAAATTAATCGCTTAAATCACATTGGTACACATCCTGTGCATACCGATTTAACAATAAACGATTCCATTGATTATTTTGAAATGATTGGCGCTGAAAGAAAAGAAGCCCGCATGAGATTCTTGCAAAATTACTGGACCAGTAAAGTTCGTAATAATCCTAAAATTTTATTAAACACCCCTGCAGATCCCGCCAGAAGCTGCGGTATTGCCAATGTGGGTGTTGAAGGCATCACTCCTGCCGATTTAGCCACCAGATTAATGAAAGAATTTAAGATATTTACTGTGGCTATTGATTATGCAAATATTAGAGGATGTCGCATCACACCAAATTTATATACCACCACAGCTGAATTAGATATTTTTGTAAACGCATTAAATAAGTTATCAAATAATGCATAAGGATTTTATACGTACCACCGAATTAAGTTCACTATATCAAGACATTGAAAAAATGTCCTCCATTGATATTATTACTAATATTAATACTGAAGATAAAAAAGTTGCATTTGAAGTAGAAAAATCCATTGCACAAATTGCCTCTCTAGTGGATGCAATTGCCCATAAAATGTCTCAAGGTGGCCGATTGTTTTACATAGGAGCTGGTACAAGTGGCCGATTAGGTTTGGTAGATGCCAGTGAATGTCCACCTACTTATGGGGTACCTGATGATTTAGTCATTGGGATTATTGCTGGCGGACAAAAAGCCATGTTTCATGCAGTAGAAAATGCTGAAGATGATATGCAACAAGGCTGGATTGATTTACAAGAATATAAAATAAATGAATTAGATGTGGTAATTGGCGTTGCAGCAAGTGGTACAACGCCTTATGTTATTGGAGCATTACAACAATGCCAGGCAAAAGGAATAATTACTGGAAGTATTAGTTGCAATAAAAATAGCCCAGTGTCTGCGCATGCAAACTTTCCTATTGAAGTTGAAGTGGGACCTGAATTTATTACTGGAAGTACCAGAATGAAAAGTGGGACTGCTCAAAAAATGGTTTTAAATATGATTTCCACTTCGGCTATGGTAAAATTAGGCCGTATCAAAGGAAACAAAATGGTAAACATGCAATTAACCAATCAAAAATTATTTGATCGCGGTGTTAAAATGATTTTAGAAGAATTACCAAATTTAGAAAAAGAGCAAGCTTCCACTTTGTTAAGCACACATGGTTCAGTAAAAAAAGTAATGGATGCAGTAAAGAAAGGATCTCTTTAGTTTGGAAAACTAATTTTCCCCATCGTTGTGGGTTGTTTTGTGGCCTGAGCGCCAGCATCTAAAACATTTCCAGCCAATGCTTCATTGGCTAATAAAGCAAATAATATTGCCTCTTTTGCATCTGGCAAAATACCTATTTTGTTGGAAGTATGAATTGGTGTATTAGGTAACAATGCACCTAGATGACTCATTAATACCGGATTATGCATCCCACCTCCACTTATGTAAATGGTATAAGTTTCTGATTTATTTAATTGAGCTTGCAATCCTTGAACAATGGTTTCGGCAGTGAATCTATTTAAGGTGGCAACTACATCTTCATGTGACAGTGTTTTTCCTAGTGACATTTGTGCAGCAATAATAAATTCCAAATTAAATAATTCTGGTCCTATGGTTTTAGGAAATCCTAAAGAGAAAAAAGAATGACTTAATAGCGCTTTTAATAAATCGTTATCTACACTCCCTTTTTGGGCAATTAAACCATTTTTGTCATATGATTTTCCTTCAAAAAATTTACGAACATATTGATCCATTAATGTATTGCCTGGGCCAGTATCTGATGAAAATGTCTGAGTCATACTTCCACCCGCAGGCAAATAAGTATAATTTGAAATACCTCCAATATTAAGCAACACTCTGTTTTCGGTGGGGCTTGTGCATAATAAATAATCCCCGTATAAAGATAAAGGAGCCCCTTCTCCTCCTGCAGCAATATGTTTTTGTCTAAAATCACTTAAAGTAATAATACCTGTAGCAACTGCTAAATGATCACCATCTCCAATTTGCAAAGTTGCGTTCCCAAAATCGTCATTAGGATGCAAGGACTTTGGTGCATGATAAATAGTTTGACCATGACTGGCTATGATATCAATTTGATTGGGTGACACTTCCCAAGAAAACAATGCAGCTTGAATCATTTTTGCATGCTCTAACGCAATCCAAGGATGCATTACACAAACTTGTTCTAAAGAAACCGTTTGTTTTGAAAAAATAGGTTGTAATTTTTCTTTAAATGCATTACTATAAGGTTGCGTAGTAAAATGTATCAGTTGAACTTTAGTATTTAATCCCGCCCCTGAAATTTGACACATTGCGATATCTAAACCATCCATTGAAGTGCCACTCATAAGCCCTAAAATGGTTCTTTGCTTCTTGTTAGCAATGGCATATAATTGTTCAATATTGGGATGCATAATTCCAATTTAGGATTCCTTAAAGATACAAAAAGGACTTGTATCAA
This sequence comes from Chitinophagaceae bacterium, assembly GCA_017853235.1. Taxonomy (GTDB): domain Bacteria; phylum Bacteroidota; class Bacteroidia; order Chitinophagales; family Chitinophagaceae; genus Sediminibacterium. The sequence goes on from JAFMJX010000020.1 coordinate 9,340, forward strand.
CAGCATTTGGGCAATTTTCCACACCTACACAAAAGCCTTACAATTCAATTGGTTATGGCTTAACTTTACCCTACTTAAAAATAGTGTATGTTAAAAGTGGGCGTGTTTGGCGTTGGACATTTAGGGAAATTTCATCTTAATAATTGGAAGGAAATTCCAGCAGTAACATTAGTGGGCTTTTTTGACCCCAATAATGACCACGCGAAGGAAGTAGAAGCCACTTATGGACTTAAACGCTATATGGATGAGGAAGCTTTAATTGCAGCTTGTGATATCATTGACGTAGTAACCCCAACACATTTACATTTTCCTGTTTGTGAAATGGCCATAAAAATGGGAAAAAATGTATTTGTAGAAAAGCCCATGGCAAATACCATTGAAGAAGGTAAGACCATTGTAAATATGGTGAAAGAAGCCAATGTAAAACTACAAGTAGGACATGTAGAAAGATTTAATACTGCTTATACTGCCTTAAAAAATTTAGCACTTAATCCCCTATTTATTGAAGTACATCGTTTAGCACAATTTAATCCAAGAGGGACCGAAGTAAGTGTGATATTTGATTTAATGATTCACGATATTGATATTATTTTAAGCATTGTAAAAAGCGATGTTAAAAGTATTTCAGCAAGTGGTGTTGCTGTGTTAACAGATACTCCCGATATTGCGAATGTGCGGATTGAATTTAATAATGGATGTGTTGCCAACTTGACAAGTAGTCGCATTAGTATGAAAAAAATGCGTAAAATTAGATTGTTTCAAAAAGACGCTTATATAGGAATTGACTTTTTAGAAAAGAATACCGAAATCATTAAGTTAAAACAACCAGATGAAGAAGATGCTTTTTCTTTTGACATTGAAACACACCAGGGCCCCAAAACAATATCAATTTCAAACCCAGTGATTGAACCAGGAAACGCTATAAAAGCTGAATTAGAGAGCTTTGTAGAAGCTATTCTTCATGACAAAACACCTATCGTGAGTGAACTTGATGGTTTTTTAGCAATGGAAGTAGCGCACCAAATTTTAGAGAAAATTAGCAAGAGCACTTCTAAAATTAATTAAGGAATGAATAAAAATTTCATTTATTCCTATTCATTCATATTTAACGAAATTAATTTAAGCGAATCTTTTAGTGAGAACATAAGTGGCAATCGCTAAATCCAACGGTCTTGTTATTTTAATATTTTCAAACTCGCCATCTACTAAAAATATTTCTTGGCCATTCGCTTCCACTACATTTGCCTCATCCGTAAATGAAGGCTGATAGTCTTGCTTAAAAGCAGCTAATAAAATTTCTGATTGAAATGTTTGAGGTGTTTGGATAAGCATCACTTTTTCACGATCAAACAATTTATGATGCTCATTTTCCATGATACGAACCGTATCGGTACTGCTTACTGCAGGTATGGCCGAACCTTTATCCAAAGCTTGCTGATAACATCTTTGCACTAAAGCAGGCGTCAATAAACACCTTACTGCATCATGAACAAATACGATAGATTTTTCAGTCACTTTTGCTAACCCATTTTTAACTGACTGAAAACGAGTATCCCCACCTGCCACAAATTGAATAGTGGTTTTAAATTTTTTTGATATTAGTTTTTGCCCTTGTTGAATGTATCCTTCGGGCAATACTACGACTAATTCAATATCATCAAATGCAGCAATAAATTGATCTATAGTGTGCATTAAAATTGCTTTGCCCTCAATTTCTAAAAACTGTTTTGGCACTACAGAACCCATTCTTTGACCAGTTCCCCCTGCTACTATGATTGCGATTTTTTTAATGGACATAAATTAATTTACTAAGCTAATAATCTGATGGCTTCTGCTTCAAACGAAGCCTTATGTATAGGGGCTGTACCCACTAGCTCACAAACCATACCTCCAGCAATGTTAGCCAATTCGGCTGCTAAATTCATATCCTGAGTAGTGGCATATACCAATGACGCTACAGCAATTACTGTGTCCCCTGCACCACTCACATCACTAATGGTGCGAATATGAGTTGGAATTAATTTTTGTTGATCCCCTTTAGCATAGTACACTCCATGTTCCGATAATGTGATGAATGAAATGGTATTGTGCAATGAAGCATGTAAAGCTTCATGAACTTTATTCAATTCTGTCAAATGTACAGATGGAATATTAATTTTAAGCCCTTCTTTTACCTCTTTCAAGTTAGGTTTAAACAAGGTGCAATGTTGATAAGCTAAAAAGTTTTTTTGCTTAGGGTCCACTGAAGTAAGTATTCCATTTTCATTACATAATTGAATGATGGTGCGAATCACTTTTTCAGTTAATACTCCTTTATTATAATCTTCTAAAATAATTAAAGCAGGCTTTTCAGCTGCTACATATTTTTTGAAATTTGCTATTAATTGATCTTCTTCTGTAGCAAGAATATCCTGTGTATGTTCATGATCCAATCGCATCATTTGTTGATTACGGCCCATCACCCTTACTTTATTAGTGGTAATACGTTGTTCACTTTCATGAATATATTTTGTATCTATACCTTCTTTTTGCAACAATTGAGTTAAATCGGCTCCTTCCGCATCCTTTCCTATGACAGCAAATAAAGTCGTAGGGGCACCTAGGGATCTTAAATTTAGAGCAACATTAGCTGCTCCTCCTACCCTTAATTCCTTGCGTTGCAAGGAAACAATAGGCACTGGTGCTTCAGGCGAAATACGATCCACCGAACCCCACCAATAGGTATCTAACATGATATCTCCTACCACACCAATTTTGGTTTGGTTAAAACTTTGAAAGATATTTTGAATGGCGGTAGCGTCCATATAATACTAATCCTTTTTATGATTGCGTAAAGCGATATAATACAAAGGTATTCCCAATAAAGTAATCACCAAACCCCACAATGAATATTTAGGTTCGGTATACACTAATCCAATACAAAATACAGTTGCCATTACAATATAAATAGCAGGCATGAATGGATATCCAAATGCTTTGTAAGGCCTTGGGGTATTAGGTTCTTTTTTTCTCAAAATGAATATTCCAATAATTGTAAGAACATAAAATATGACTACAATAAATGAAACCATAGTTAATAAATCGCCATACTTGCCGCTTAAACATAATACAGCAGCTACTAAACATTGAATCCATAAACCATATGCAGGAACTTCATTTTTATTTAAAGTGCCCGCCTTTTTAAAAAATAAACCATCTTTTGCCATAGTATAATACACTCTGGATCCAGCTAAAATAAGTCCGTTATTACATCCAAAAGTGGAAATCATAATCATCACCGCAATGACAATTGTACCAATATTACCCATGACGGCATTGGCAGCGGTAATCGCTACACGGTCATTTTCGGCAAATGCAATATCATTTAATGGCAACACATGCAAATACATCAAGTTGGTACTCATGTATATTAAAGTCACGATAGAAGTTCCTAAAAATAAACTCAACCCAATATTGCGTTGTGGATTTTTAATTTCCCCTGCAATAAAAGTAACGTTGTTCCATGAATCACTACTAAAAATAGAACCTACCATCGCCGCAGCCATCAATCCAATTAATGCAGTCCCTCCTACAGGCACCCAAGTATGTGTTACAGAACCATCGGCCAAAGAGGAAGCAATAGCTTGTTTTGCATCAAAAGCATTTGTCCAATTCTCACTCCAAAAACTATGTTTTGCAAATAAAAATCCTACAAGAGTTAATCCAAATAAGGAAATCAATTTTGTAAACGTAAATGTATTTTGAATTAGTTTTCCTTCCTTGACTCCCCTGGTATTGGTATAAGTCAAAAACACAATTAATGCTATAGCTAATAATTGTGCAGCTGATATTTTTATAAATCCAAGATCGGCAATAATATTATTTTCACCCACTGCTGGAATTAAATAGGCAGTGAACTTACTAAATGCCACCGCTACAGCAGCAATGGTAGCAGTTTGAATGACAGCAAAAAAGCTCCACCCAAATAAGAAAGCAACCAATGGATTATAGGCTTTTTGTAAATACACATATTGCCCACCTGCTTTAGGATACATAGCGCTTAATTCTCCATAACTTAATGCTGCTGTAATGGTCATAAACCCTGTAATAACCCATGCTGCAATAAGCCAACCAGCACTTCCTACATATCTTGTAATGGAAGAGCTCACAATAAATATTCCAGATCCAATCATACCCCCTGCAACAATCATGGTAGCATCTAAGGCAGACAATCTAGGTTTGAATTCGGCAGTTTCGTTTGTTGACATAAGTTTTATAATAAAGCGTTTACAATTATTATGAATTAAAAAAATCCCTCCCGAGTCGACGGGAAGGATTATAAGTTAATACTATTTTTTGGATTTGTATTCCGAATTTAACCCTTTCACAATATCCTCGGTTATATCATACGCCGTATCCTTATAATACATTAAATCAGGATTGCTTGAAAAAATATAAGCAAAGGCTTTGTTTTTATTATAGTTCACTAAAAAAGCTTCAATTTTTTTCTTTACTTCTTGTAAACGCTTAAAGCTTTCCTCTTGCAATTCTTGTGATAATTGTTGCTCTTTGTTGGTGTAATTTTTTTCAAGTTGCGCCAATTCCTGTTGACGACTTCCAATTTCGGCTTGGGATAAATATTGACCATTTTTTTGCAAGTCCTGATACTTCACTGCAAAAGCATTTTTTAAAGCAGTTAATTGCTTTGAATTTTCCATATCCTTTACTTGTAATGCAGATTTTACTTCCTTGAAAAATTCATAATTATTTTGGATAGAATCAATTTCAAAGTAAGCCACTTTGGTTGCACCTGCACTTAAAGCACTTGATTTGATAGGTGTACTAGATTGATTGAAATGCAAAAAATACAATACTGCCACAGCTACCACTAAAACCCCATTGATGATCCAATTAATTGACTTCATTTGATTCTTTTTGTTTTATAAACTGCGATTCTTCATGTCCGACCTACTTTATAAAAATAAGAAAAAACGAAGTGATAAAAAATAAAAAAAGGCAGGAAATATGACTATTTCCTGCCTTTTAACAAAATCCTATTAGAAAGTATTATTCTTCTTCGTCAAAGCTCATAGCTTCACGTGTAGTAGCTAATACTTCATATTCTTCCTTGCTTCCTACGATCAATTTTTCGAATTCTTTTTGACCGGTACCTGCAGGAATTAAATGACCTGTAATAACGTTCTCTTTCAATCCTAACATCAAGTCCACTTTACCTTGTATAGCCGCTTGGCTTAATACCTTGGTAGTTTCTTGGAATGATGCAGCAGAAATCCAGCTTTGAACACCTAGAGACGCTTTAGTAATACCTAATAATACTGGACGAGCTGTGGCAGGTTTTGCATCACGCACTTCTACTACTTTTTTGTCCGCACGACGTAAGATAGAATTTTCTTCTCTTAATTCACGTACTGTAACAATTTGTCCAGCTTTTAATTTAGTACTTTCACCAGCATCTGTGACTACTTTCTTATCATAGATACGATCGTTCTCTTCGATAAAGTCAAAACGATCTTCTAAGTCCTCCTCTAAGAATTTAGTATCTCCAGCGTCAACAATTTCTACTTTCTTCATCATTTGACGTACAATAACTTCAATGTGCTTGTCATTGATCTTTACACCTTGTAAACGATATACTTCTTGAATTTCATTTACAACATATTCTTGTACCGCAAAAGGACCTCTAATAGATAAAATATCAGCAGGTGCAATTTGGCCATCAGACAATGGTGATCCAGCCTTCACGAAGTCGCTATCTTGAACCAAGATTTGACGTGTTAATGGAACTAGATATTTTTTAACCATACCGTCCTTAGATTCTACTATAATTTCACGGTTACCACGCTTAATATTACCAAATGTTACGATACCATCAATTTCACAAACAATCGCAGGGTTTCCTGGATTACGTGCTTCGAATAATTCAGTAACACGAGGTAAACCTCCAGTGATATCCTTCAACTTACCTAATACTCTTGGAATTTTAACCAATACATGTCCTGCTTTTACTTCAGTTCCTTCCTCAATAACGATGTGAGAACCTACTGGCAAGTTGTACATTTTGTTATCCTTCGCGCCTTCTAAAATGATAGTTGGAATTTTGGTTTTATCCTTAGATTCAATAACCACTTTTTCACGGTGACCTGTTTGCTCATCCG
>JAFMJX010000204.1 GCA_017853235.1 Chitinophagaceae bacterium
TGATAAAAGTGGTGGCGTTAAAAATTTTCAAAAGAAAAATTTATTCCAGTACTTCTAAAATCGCAAAACTATAAGCAGGTAAAATAAAGTATTCGTGATCATTGCCTACTTGGTAACTTTCGCCAGTCCAATGGTCTAAGAGACGAATAGGTAGCATGCCGTGTTCCTTAAATGCATGCCAAGTAATATAGGAACCGGCATGCTTATAGTTAAATAAACAAAATAATTTTTTATTTTCTATACTTCTCACAAATCCAGCAACATGAATATTATGTGGTGTCATCCATGTGATATTTTTATGATCACTTAGTATGGGTAAACTTTTTCTTATTTCAATTAATTTTTGCGTTGCTAGAAAAATACGACCTTCAAAACTGGAACTGTTTTTTCTTTTTTCATTTTTTTCCCAATTCATAATAGGGCGATGCATCCATCGATTGTCGTAACTTTTGCCACTGTCTTGTAAATAGCTATAGTCATTAGTATAAGCTAGTTCATCACCATAAAATAACATAGGGATACCGCCTATACACATGGTTTGCGCCTGCATTAAAATAATTTTTCTCAATGCGTTTTCAATTTCATGTGGTTGATTCCATTCTACTGCTTTTTGTAAACCACATAAGGAAGCTAAGGATCCGCTAATACGAGCGTCGTTGGTTTTGGGATTTACTGAAAATAAGGCACCTGCAGCTACTGAACCCTCTTGCCAACCTGCGTAGTAATTTTTTAAATAAGTTCTATGTTGATAGGGGTTAAAACCAGCACGTTCAATCATGTAATCATCATATCCTAAACCTATGTCATCATGACAACGAGTATAATTAATCCAAGTACATCCATAAGGTTTTTGTAAAATATCGTGTTGCGCAGCAAGCATGACACGGGTATCTCCAGTGGCTAGCGCATCCCATTGTAAAGCCATTTGTGTCGCGCTGTATGCGATATCGCATTCTTGAGCTGTAAAATCATCCGTGCCAAAATATTTGATAATTTCTGCAGGGGCAACAATGGCTTCTCCTAATAAAGCCATACCAGGACTTGCCACTTGCACACATTTTTTAATCAAACGTAAAAGAGTATGTGCTTTGGGTAAATTTTGACAAGTGGTACCTAACTCCTTCCAAATAAATGCAGGTGCATCAATGCGTAAAATATCAACCCCTAAATTGGCATAATGTAAAACGTTATCCAACATCGCATTAAAAACATATGGATTGCGATAATTCAAATCCCATTGATAATGATGAAATACGGTCATGACCCATTTGTCTAGCTCTCGCACATAACTAAAACTTCCTGGAGAAGACTCTGGAAATATTTCCGGCATGGTTTGATCATATTGGTTTGGCAAGTCACGATCATCAAAAAAGTAAAAGAAATCCTGATAAAAAGAATCGCCTTCTTTTGCTTTTTTAGCCCATTCATGATGGTAGGAAGTATGGTTAAGAACTATGTCCAACATCAAATACATTTTTTGGTGTTGCATTTGATGAATTAATTTTTCCAAATCCTCATTGGTTCCAAATCGTGCATCCACTTTTCTAAAATTAGAAACAGCATAACCTCCATCACTTTCTCCTGCGGGACTTTCAAAAACTGGCATGAGGTGTAAGAAATTCACGCCTAGTTCTTTAAAGTAAGAAAGCTTATGTGTGAGTCCTTGTAAATTTTCTGCGAATCTATCTACATATAAACTCATTCCTGTTATTTCGTGACTTAAAAACCAATTTCCAACTTTTTGTTTATCTGCATCTTTTTGAATGAACGTCGCATTTCTTTCCTTGTAATGCGTAATTAATGAAAGTAATAATTGATCAAATCCTTTATTTCGATGGGGATGATCTCCATAAATTTCATTGAATAAATTTTCTATAGCATATAAATGCGTGCGAAACCTTTCCGCAAATAAAATATCCTTCCCTTTAATTTCTATTTGATGTTCCTTTAAAAGCTTTTCTCCAAAAGCATGCAATTCCGATGAATACACTTTAAAATAAGTTTAATTAAAAATTGAATTGTTTAAATGCTTAAAGGCTTCCATGGCGCCCATGAATTCACAGGTTCTAGCTCCTGCTTTATTTGCGTTGGTGATGATAGCTTTCCATTCAGTTATTGTAATTTGACTCATCTCGCTCGCTTTTTTGTGCATGAGTTGGTATAATACAGCACCTACAAAAGCGTCGCCAGCTCCGGTGGCATCAACAGGTATAATGGCTATACTAGGAATTAATTCACAATGTTCACCCACCGACAATAAAGTGCCTTCTTTCCCCAATGTAATTGCAAAAACAGCATTTGAAAGTTGTCGTAAAATGGCCACTGCTTCTTTTACATTGCTTCCGCCAGTTATAAGTAAAGCTTCCTCATCACTCACTTTAAAAAAGTGACTTTCTTGTATAAAAGGAGTGCATTGCTGCACAAAGCTTTCCTTATTTTTTGCAAAAAGTAAGTGTCTATAATTAGGGTCAAAACTAATGATCACTTCCTTGTTTTTAGCTTGTCTTAATAATTGGGCATAGGTGTTTTGCAAAGGCCCTTCTAAAAATCCAGTAGCAGATCCAAAATGAACAATATTATAGTCACTTAAATTTAATGCTTGCAAATCATTTTCCGACAATTGACCATCCGCACCTCTGTTAAAATAAAAATCTCGTTCTCCATCTAACATTAAAGAAACAAAAGCAAAAGTGGTGAAATGATGGGGATCTTTGATCATCCATTTTGTAGATACACCCATTTCAGTTAATAAATCTATTAAGTGTTGGCCAAAAGGATCATCCCCTACTTTAGCAGCCATATCTACTTGACCACCCAAAGCAGCAATAGCAGCGGCTACATTAGCTGGGGCACCACCAGCCTTTTTTAAAAAATTTTGACCATTGGATAAACTGACACCTTTATCGGTGCAAATCATATCAATTAAGGCTTCGCCAATACAAAAAACTTTATGCGACATTTTCTTCTTTAGATTTATGATGGGTAGAAATAAGTAAAGTTAAAAGGGAAGCGATGAGCAAAAAAATGCCGGCAAAACTGATGGCTTTACCAGGATCGTTTTGTAAAAAATGTTTTAATATAAAACCAAAACTTAAATTTTGGAGGAGCATGGGGATTACAATCATCATGTTAATAATACCCATATACACTCCGTATCGTTCTTTGGGTATTTGATGTACTACTAGTAAATAAGGAATTCCCATCATACTAGCCCACGCAATACCAAATCCTGTCATTGGGATAAAAAGTAAATTTTTGTCAGAGATATGAGGGAATACGAGTAATCCAATACCCGCCATGATTAAACATAGTGTATGAATTAATTTTGGACTTATTTTTTTTGCCAACCACAACAAGCCAAAAGCAGATAAAAAGGTAATCACATTATACCATCCATTCACTAAGCCTGTCCAACCAACAGCTTGATCATAAAGTGGATTGTTTTGATAGGAAGTAGTCTTCCAAACAGATTGCGCAATACTTTTTGATGCATTTTGCCAATAACAAAAAAGCGCATACCATTGAAA
>JAFMJX010000205.1 GCA_017853235.1 Chitinophagaceae bacterium
AGATGTGGTGGTGGGAAAGTAATAGGTTAATTCCTATTAACGTGTTTTTAAAACAGGAATGGCTCCCGTTCAGGAATGTAGTAAAAACTATGAATTCAAAGGATGTGGATATTAAATTTGGTCCACAGGTGAGTTTAAAAGAAATTGCCGCAAAAAGATCAAAAAGACGTAGTATTACTCTTGTTCGAAAACTTGGTTAAATATATCAGCATTTTGTACCAATAAATTCATATTAACTGCTACCAAATTTGCATAAGCTATAGCATGTGATTTTTTGAAATAATATCCATCATCCACTGGTCTTTCCCATACAGTTTCTGCAACTTCCCTCCAAGGTTTACCGATTAAATGTCTTTTGGCTGGACGTATCACTGACAAAAACATAGCCAGTCTAGGAATAGAATTCACTGGTTCTGGCATTTTTATCAATGTATCATAATGATTACCCATATGCATCAATTTTTCACAGAACTCACGCTCATACAATTTATCCCACGCAGGTTCTGCCAACATTAATTGTTTGAGGTGTTCTTCCGAGTTAATTTGTTTATAAAGATTAACATTTAAAATATCAACTTTAATATAACCCAAATCTTCTGCCGCATTGTAATCTAGACTAGAACGAGAATTAAGTGGATAGATGGGTATTTCAGTAAAATAAACTCCACTATTATGTTTTGATACTTCTACAATATCATCGCCGGATTTTTTTACTATAGATGCTGGAATGTGTTTGACAAACGCCAGTGCTTTGTCTCTATCCCCAACATCAATGTCGATATCACTTGAAAATTTTTTATTCATTTTAAAGTCTAGCTTCTTTTAGAATATACCTACACCATTCTGCGTCGGCTAAGTAGTCACGAAATTTACGATTCCAATAATCAGGATCAATCCAAGGCATAACCAAAACCACCTGCTCTTCATTAAGATTTGCAAGAAAATCAATGCCGCTATCGCAATTATAAACAACCCAAGGGCTAATCCTACCGGTAGTAATATGAAAGCAGATGCTATGACTACTGCCGTGCTTAAAATAATCGCTGAAATTAGTAATATTATTGCTTCCATCGGCATACTCTTCCATTTCTTTCAATGCACGTTCCAATGCATCCTGTGGTGATTCTTTTTTAAGATACTCTATCAACCATTCCGAATACAAACTATCTTTACACCAATAATCTAATTTTTTATTATTTTTTAAAAGCCATTCGGTAAAATTTATATAATTTATTGATCTGATACTAACGTTATACTGACCAAATTTTACAAATGCACTATAGTAAGGACTTTCAACAAAATCAGAATAGCTTTTTGTTTTAGCTGAACCCTGTGTTATCTCATAAAATTTAAGATAAGCACGAAGACCTATTTGAACTCCAGTGTCTTTTTCCTGTTGCCACCTTCGTTTCATTTCACACATGTGATGCACAAGAGTAGTTTCCTTACGAAAACTAGTATCACAATACTTACATTTATAACTCGGACTTGATTCGTTTTTCATCCCACCCATGCTCTCGTGCCAAGTTTTTAATATCTCGTGTATCATTTAATTTTATTAAAAGTTCTATTTCGTCGTCACTATAAGATGAATAAATTTGCTTTAAAAATTTTGCTGCTTTATTATTTGAAGATTCTGGTTTTTTTAGTTTAATCCATTCATGTCTAAAATTACCCATGTTTGGACTTACAGTTGTTACTGTCAGCCATTGTAAGAATGGATGTTTACTAATATCAAAAAAGTTTTTATTTAAGTTTTCATTACAAGATAAAAGATAATACTCTTGCAACTCAGTACTTCCCTCAACACTACTACCCCAACGAATCATCAAATAATTGGAAAACTTCTTACGTTCTTCATCAGTCAAATCACGATAAAAGTCACGGTTCTTTGAATCCAACTGACGCATTTCATTGGTAATATTTAATTTATCACTCATACTGGATGATGTGGTACTATTTCGTTTTCTTTACTTAATTCGTATACTATTCTAACACGATCCAAAGCGTCCTGTAAAGCCGGATTATTTTCTGCCTCTTTCAAAATATTGTCCATTATTTGACGATATTCTAAACGACGAATGTCTTCTTCAGTAGGTTTTGTCAATCCATCATCCGGCGTCCAATCATAACCTATGATAAATCGTTCATTAGTACCAAATTCTCTGGCATAAACAGTTGCACCTTGTCGTTCGTAAATATATTGAGCACCAGGCTTAAGTCTACCAGCACTTTCCATAATCAACTACCTCACTTTGTCTAGATATTTCTTTAATAAAATAAGCACACAGTGGTTTTTCAACTCCAGTTTCAAGAGGAACTGCTAACAATTGACCTGGCTTTAATTTTGGAAAATACCACTTAACATCTTGATAGATATCTATAATTTCAATATTTGCAAATTCTGGTTTAAAACTAGTAAGTGGATTAAAACAAAACACACTAAAACCACGATCATTAATACTAGTCAATGGGACCACTTCCAAATCACCCAAGTCATGTTCGCCAATTAATACATGCCAATCAACTGGCATTTTGATTACATTTTCTCCAATTTTTAGAACTAGTGCAGGGCTATTAAAACTTTCTAAAAAAATTAGTGGAATATAAAAGTAATCTGGTGATCTGGCATCTGAGTTATCAAGTACAGCAAATCTTAAATCTTCTACTTCATCTGGTATTTCATTTAACTCATATGCCATATTATCTAATGTAAGTATTCTCATATTATCTTTCTTTTCATTGCCATCTTAGAAGAAACATTGTTAGTTCTTCTTCATTTTTAAAACTTATGTTACGAATGTTTACTTGTTTACCGCAGCCGGTATCTCTACACCACTTTACTATATCATGCATATTTCGGCGATCTATTATTTGCACCCATTTAATTCCATTGCCACGATCTTCTACATAAAAACTCATTTCCATTCTGCCTTTTCTACAGTGAATGGGTAATTTGCATCTTTATAAAATTGTTTACGTTTTGTCAAATGCCGTTTTGCAAACTTACAGCTAGAAGTTATGTCCCAGATTTGTACGTGTTCTTTATCTTCCGCTTTGCGAATGCCACGCCCGATACTTTGGATAACACGGACAAAGCTTTTACCCGGCTCAATAAGAACAAGATTAAATATGCGGGGAATGTTAATACCAACAGCAGCCACCCCATAGGTAGCGATAATAATTTTATTTGATGCTTCTGCCACTTCATCATAATGTTCTTTTCTTTCGGTAACTTTGGTAGTACTGCTAATGAAAACTGAATCTGGCAATCTTTCTGCAAGTGCTTTACCTGCTGCTATTCGATCAATTAAAATTAATGTATTTCCAGAATCTGCAATTGTACTTATAAGTTTACCGATATAGTCTAATCTATTTTGGTTTTCCAATAAGAATTTTAATTCACTTTGATAATTAGTGTATTCAGCATGATCAACTAGTTGAACAACGTTCACATGACATTGTGCGAGTACTCCTTGATCCTGTAATTGACTTGCAGTTAGTTTACCAATAACCG
>JAFMJX010000021.1 GCA_017853235.1 Chitinophagaceae bacterium
ATAATTCGTATTTGATACAAGAACCATGGATCTATACCTGTAGCGGCTGCGATGGATCTAACAGTAGACCCTTGCATTAATGCATCCTTTATTCTAAAGATGCGATCCCATTTTGGAATCTTAATATATTCCATCAACTCTTCATTCTTCATTAAACTTTTTCCATAATACCCTAAACCAATGGCTTCGTTTTCTAAACTTTGACAAGCTTTCTGAATGGCTTCAGTAAAGCTTCTTCCAATTGCCATAACTTCACCTACACTTTTCATTTGTAATCCTAAAGTGTCATTAGCTCCTTTGAATTTATCAAAATTCCATCTTGGTACTTTTACAATCACATAGTCTAATGCAGGTTCAAAATAAGCAGATGTGGTTTGTGTAATTTGATTTTTTAATTCATCTAAACGATAACCAATTGCCAATTTTGCCGCAATTTTTGCAATGGGATATCCGGTGGCTTTAGATGCCAATGCGGATGATCTGGATACACGTGGATTAATTTCAACAGCAATTAATTCTTCTGTGGCAGGATTTAATGCAAACTGAACATTACAACCTCCCGAAAAATTTCCTAAACTGCGCATCATCAACATTGCTTTGTTACGCATTTCCTGAAAAGCAGTATCACTCAATGTCATAGCAGGAGCCACAGTGATGGAATCCCCAGTGTGCACCCCCATTGGGTCTAGGTTTTCAACAGTACATATAATGACCACATTATCTGCTTGGTCTCTTAATAATTCTAATTCATATTCCTTCCATCCTAACACTGCTTTTTCTACTAATACTTCATGCATAGGAGAAGCCTTTAATCCTTTTTCCAAAGCTGCATCTAATTCACTTGCATCATGTACAAATCCACCTCCAGTTCCGCCTAATGTAAAAGAAGGTCGTATTACTAATGGAAATCCTATTTTTTGTGCAATTTCTTTTCCTTCTAAAAAACTATTGGCAACTTGACTTGGCGCTACAGCCATTCCTATCTTCACCATTAATTGTCTAAACTTCTCGCGGTCTTCGGCAGTATCTATCGCAGCAACATCTACCCCAATCATTCTACAATTATATTGTTTCCATAATCCAATTTCGTCCGCTTCCTTACATAAGTTTAAAGCAGTTTGTCCTCCCATGGTTGGTAGTACCGCATCAATTTGATTTTCCTGTAAAATTTGTTCTAAACTTTCTACCGTTAATGGCAATAAATATACTTTATCTGCCATCATTGGATCGGTCATAATGGTGGCTGGATTACTATTAATTAAAATCACTTTAATACCTTCCTCTCTAAGTGATCGAGCTGCTTGTGATCCTGAATAGTCAAACTCGCAGGCTTGTCCAATAATAATGGGTCCAGAACCTACAATTAATACGGATTTGATGGATGTGTCTTTGGGCATAGGTACAAAAATATAAATTGCGCAAACCTACTAAAAATTGCTCGAATTTGCCCCCTTTTTAGCCCTAAACATTTTTGTCCTTTTTAAGTTATATATTTACCACAATTCAAGTATTATGGCAGTTATCAAAGAAGGCTCTAAAGCACCCGCCTTTAAAGGGGTGGATCAAAACGGGAAAACAGTGGCTTTAGCCGATTTTAAAGGGCAAAAAGTGGTTTTATACTTTTATCCTAAAGACGATACACCAGGTTGTACTGCACAAGCTTGTAATTTACGTGATAATTATAAAGCGTTGCAAAAGAAGGGGTTACAAATTTTAGGTGTCAGTGTGGACAGTGTCAAATCCCATGAAAAATTTATTGAAAAGTACAGCCTACCATTTTCATTGATTGCCGACGAGGATAAAAAAATAGTTGACAAATATAATTTATGGGGTCAAAAAAAGTTCATGGGTCGTACCTATATGGGAACCACTCGAACTACTTTTTTAATTGATGAAGCAGGTATCGTGAAACACATCATTGAAAAACCCGATACCAAGGATCATGCGAAAGAGATTTTAGCTATTAGTGGTTGGTAGTTTTTATGTAGCATTAAACAAGCCCATCTTTTAAAAGGTATTTATAACAAGAAGGGGACTTTTAACTTTTCATATTAAACCTTTTTAATATTTTCAAGTCCTATTATCTTTTAAATCTCCTTTTATGTTGCGTAACGTATTCCCAATTTTCATTCTTGTAATTTTAGGAGCTTGCTCTAAAGATAGTGGAACAACTACCACCAATCCAGTTGCGAATGCTACTGTTCCAGATGTTTATAAAAAAATTTATGGGGCAAGTAGCATCACATCCGATGGGACTTATATTACCATTAAATCCAATGGGCTACCGGATCACAAGAGTTCTTATTATGCGACTACCAATGCCTTGTATGATAATTTTGTAGGCACTACATTTGGTGGCTACAATTTTGTGAAAAATCCCAATACAATTGCCGAAAAAGCATACGTTTTTAAAATTCCTGCAGATCCTAAAGTATCTTCCAATCATACTGCAACTCCTTTAGGAGCTATTGGTGTTTCTTTAAACGGGGTTCCTTTTTTCAATCAATATGCAGGACCCAATCAACCTTTAACAGGAGAAGTAGTCTCCTTTGATCGTTATTGGGGGCATCCAGCACCCACTGGACAATATCATTACCATGTGGAACCTTTATATTTAACAACAGTTAAAATGACCAAGTCTTCTTTGTTAGGATTTTTATTAGATGGGTTTCCTGTTTATGGTCCTGAAGAAAATGGAGTTTTAGTAGATAATACTAAATTAGATGCATACCACGGCCACATTGCCATCACTGCAGATTATCCAAATGGTATTTATCATTATCACGTTACCAGCACCGATCCTTATATTAATGGATCTGGCTTTTATGGATCTCCTGGCACTGTTTCTCAATAAAATGAAAAAAGGGATTACATTAAAATTAATAGGATACTTCTTTTTTGGATGTATTTTATTTTCATGTCATACAAAGCAGTCTATTGATTCCTCTGAAAATAAAATTGTCAAGGAAAATGTAGAGGCCAGTATTATGATTCCAAATTTATATTTGAATGCATTGGATACTGGATTCGTATTTCATCAAGACACATTATATTTTCAATCCCATAAAATGAATGGGTATGTTTTTAAATTATATACGCCTCATGATACTGCATTTTTAGGCAGCTATTGGGGAGGATTAGAAGAAGGAGTGCATAAAAAATGGTATCCAAATAAACAATTAGCCGAACATAGATATTTTCATTTGGGAAAGAAAGTAGGAAAGCATGTTGGTTTTTGGGAAGATGGTACCCCTAAATTTGAATATCATTTTATAGATGGAGAATTACAAGGAGTATGCAATGAATGGTATCAAAAAGGGCAACCCTATAAAGTCATGCATTATAAAAATGGATATGAAGAAGGAAGTCAAAAAATGTGGTGGGAAAATGGTGTGATTCGAGCAAATTATGTTGTAAAGCAGGGTAGAAGGTATGGCCTAATAGGTTTGAAATTATGTATGACGCCAAAGGATTCCATTAATTTTAAAATTAAATAGCGCCCAGTTATGAAACAATTGATTTTATATTTGGTCGTATTGTTGTTCACTTTTGCTTGTAATAATAATAGTATTCAAACAAAGGAGCAAATATCAGATACGTTGGCAACCTTGCCTTTTTTTAATCAACCCGATTGGACGCCCGAATGGATTCAAACTAGCGATAGTCCATATAAAAAAATACATACCATTCCAGCGTTTTCGTTCACGGATCAAAATGGAAATAAAATTACAGAGCAAACAGTTCAAGGAAAAATATATGTTGCTAACTTCTTTTTTACCAAGTGCAGAAGTATTTGCCCTAAGATGACACGTAATATGTATTTATTACAAGAGGCCTTTAAAAAAGACAGTTCCATATTATTTTTATCACATAGTGTCACACCACAATCCGATTCGGTATTGGTTTTACAGCAGTATGCCATTCAAAATAAAGTGAATGCAACACAATGGCATTTATTAACGGGAAGTCAAAAGGACATTTATGCCCTTGCTAAACAACAATATTTTGCTGGCGACACAGTAGGGTTTTATCAATCAGGGAATGAATTTTTACATACTGAAAATTTTATTTTAATTGATAAGCATCGCCGAATAAGAGGCGTGTATAATGGTACTTTATTAGTGGAAATGGATCGTATCAAGGAAGATATTAATATACTCAAAAAAGAAGACTAATCGTTTAAGTTATAAGTTCAAAAAGTCTATTTTTGCCTTTCCTAAATGTGTTCCTATGTCCCTCCCCGCAGATAAATATTTTGAAATTCTTTTTAGAATAGGCAGTCGCTATTATTTTTTAGCGGGAGTTGCTTTTTTACTTTTTTATGTTATTTTGAAAAACAAAATCATTGATCATAAAATACAACTCCATTTTCCAAAGTCTTCAGATTATGTGCGTGAAATTTTATACTCATCTGTTACTATTTTGATTTTTTCTCTTATCCCCATCATTTTTATTTACAATCCCGATATTCGTCCATACTCTACCTTGTATCAAAATATAAGTGATTATGGAGTGGCTTATTATATTTTAGCTTTCCCACTCATGTTTATAATACATGACACTTACTTTTATTGGACCCATCGTTTAATGCATCACAAAAAATTATTTAATATAATGCATTTGGTACATCATAAATCTACCAATCCTTCTCCTTGGGCTGCTTATGCGTTTCATCCTTTAGAGTCAATAGTGGAAGTGGGCATCTTTGTTGTTTTTTTATTTACCATTCCGGTTCATAAAACACATATACCGTTGTTCTTTTTATTTTCAATCATTTATAATATTTATGGCCACTTAGGTTGGGAATTATATCCTAAGGGTTTTTCTAAAACTAGTATTGGTAAATGGATCAATACTTCTGTGAACCATAATCAACATCATAAATATTTTAAAGGCAATTACGGACTTTATACTTTGTTCTGGGACCGAATGATGGGCACCATACGTCCTGACTATGATGAAGCTTTTGAAGAAGTAAAAAACAGATCATAAAAGGGTGTCAACATTGGCACCAAAATAGTTGCTCATGCTTATTTTGCGATAAAGTACACTCCCCAACTAATAAGGTAGGCCAATCCTGTCATCATGAAAAACTGTATCGTGGGCCATTTCCAAGTTCCTGTTTCTCGTTTTACTACTGCCAATGTACTCATGCATTGCATTGCTAGAACATAAAATAACATAAGGGATAATGCGGTAGCAAAACTGTACACTTTGGTACCATCCGGCCTTACTGCTGCTTTTAATTTTGCCCTCAAGGAACTATTGTCCGACTCTTCCACACTATATAATGTAGCCATGGTCCCTACAAATACTTCACGTGCAGCAAAGGATGTAATTAATGCTATCCCAATTTTCCAATCATATCCTAATGGTGCAATCAATGGGGCTAACTTTTTACCCATCAAACCCGCGTAGGAGTTTTCTAATTTTTCGGTACGATATGCTTTTTCTAATGGTTTCGCTTCATTGGGATGCAATGCAATTTGAGTTTGATATTGTTGCGTCAAAATTTCCATTTTTTGAGATGGGCCATAACTGCTCAAATACCATAAAATCAAACTGATTACAATAATGACTTTGCCTGCATCTTTAACAAAAATGCCTGCTTTTTGAATCATGGTCATTCCAATATTTTTCCATCTGGGGGCACGATATACAGGCAACTCTAATATAAAATAACTCTTCTCCTGAATTTTTATAAATAATTTCAAAATGAAACTCATGAGTAAGGCCATGACAATACCTAATAAATACAATCCCATCATCAGCAATCCTTGTAAACTTAAAAATCCAAAATATATTTTATCATCTACGACCAATGAAATAAGTATGGTATACACTGGTAAACGTGCACTGCAACTCATAAATGGAGTGACTAAAATAGTGAGTAGCCTTTCTTTTTTATTTTCAATATTGCGGGCACTCATGATGGCAGGCACTGCGCAAGCAAACCCACTAATCATGGGCATCACGCTTTTACCATTCAAACCTACTTTACGCATGAGTTTGTCACTCAAAAAACTAATACGTGCCATGTACCCCGTATCTTCTAATAAAGTAATGAGTCCAAATAATATCATGATTTGTGGTACAAATATCACAATACCTCCAATACCTGCCACCAGTCCATTTACTAATAAGTCCTGCCACCATGCCGCTGGTAATAGTTGATTTAAATAGGTGGTTAAGTTGGTGAATATCCATTCAATGCCATCCATAGGGAATTTTGCCATCCAAAAAACCGACTGAAATAAAATGAATAAGACCAAAAACAAAATGGCGTATCCTCCTAATTGATGTAAAAATATATTGTCTAATTTTTCGGATCTTTTTTTGGTAGCGGTAGGATCGGGGGTCACCACATTTTTTTTCATGATTTCTTGTATGCGACCATACCTTTGCAAAATTTCTTGCGCTTGTGTTTTAGTATGGTTAAAATCATGATCTATTTCAATTTGCTCAATCGTTTCTTGCATTTCTTTTTCCAAAGGGAATGCTTCATGATGCATTAAATAATGCAATGCAGCATAATCACTGTGTGTGGGGTATAAAATTTTAAATGCATTAATTGCCTCAGTGGCTAAGGCTTTATTGTTAATAAAACTTTCTTGATTTCTAGAGCGCTTTGTACTTATGATATTTGTGAGCGCTTTTTTTAAATCTCCCAATCCTTTATTTTTTCTTGCATCTACCGCTACTACTGGAATCCCTAAATCCTCTTGTAAACCTGCTATATCAATTTTAATTCCTTTTTTGGCTGCCAAGTCATTCATTGTTAAGGCCAACACGACGGGTACTTTTAAATCAATAATTTGACTACAAAAAAGTAAGTTCCTTTTTAAATTACTGGCATCTGCTACCAATAAAATCATATCGGTTTGTATGTCGGGATCTACTCCCATCAACACTTTGTATGCAACCCATTCATCTTCTCTTTTGGGATAAAAACTATAAGTTCCTGGTAAATCAATCAAAGTACTTGGAAATTCACCCAATAATAAATCACCTGTTTTTTTATCTACAGTGACTCCGGGAAAATTACCCACTTTTTGATGTAAACCTGTTAAGGCATTAAAAAGCGAACTTTTACCAGAATTGGGATTTCCCACTAAGGCGATATGAATACTTGGCTTCATGCTTAGGGGCAAAGCTAACTTTTATGTATAAGCCTTTGTTACGAAATAGGAAATTGAGAGGGGAAGGAATGTCCTGACTTAAATCATCTTTTTACCCTGCATTTGTTTATTAACAAGGAATTGAATTCTTTGCGTGAATTCCTGTTTCCTTTACTTATTTTTACACTCAAATAATCATTGTTTATGCGTTTCGTAGTAGTCATTTTAGTGGTATTGGTTCCCTTTTGCGGGATGGGTCAAAAACTTAAAAAAGCCGACAAAATTTTAATCCAACACATTCAAAACCACATTCAATATTTAGCCAGTGATGCATTAGAAGGACGTCGCGCAGGTAGTGCTGGGGAATTAAAAGCAGTAAATTATATTGTTGCACAATATCAAGCATTAGGGCTTCAGCCAATGGGAACAGATGGGTATATTCAATCTTTTCCTATTGATGAAGGAAAAAAATTAACAGCGAATTCCTTTTTACACATCAACAAAACTCCATTAATTCTAGATAAAGATTTTTTTCCATTATCAAATAGTGGTGTAGCCAATTTTACTTCTAAAACTTCTATGGCCTTAAACGAAGCCAATCAAGTTTGGTTCAAAGATTTAAATGAAGCTTTTGAAGAGAACGCATCTAACCCACATTTTGACATCAATCAATGGGTAAATACAACAGTAAAAAATGTAAAACAAAAAGGGGCCACTGCTTTATTTTTATTCAATAAAGGCTCAGTAGTGGACAATATTCAATACAATAAATTTGATTCCACCAAAGCCTTTGAAATTCCTGTTATTTATATCACTAAAGAAGGCTTTACTAAAGCATTAGGTAACGAAATTGAAACATATGAAGTGGAAGCCAGCATTCATTTTGAACATGCTACTAGGACTGCACATAATGTGGCAGCTTTCATTGATAACAAAGCCCCTAATACGGTTATTTTAGGTGCCCACTTGGATCATTTAGGATACAATCAGGATCATAATGCTTTAGATATAAATGATCAAATACGAAATGGTGCAGATGATAATGCGAGTGGTACCAGTGCTCTTATTGAAATTGCAACATCCCTTGCTAAAAAATCTCCCAAAAACAACAATTATCTCATTCTACATTTTTCGGGGGAAGAATTAGGATTGTTTGGAAGTAAATATTGGTTAGAACATCCTACGTATCAAGGTCCATTTAATTATATGATTAATATGGATATGGTTGGAAGGTATGATACTGCTCGTAAATTAACAGTGGGCGGTTATGGCACTTCCAGTAAATGGGCCGGTATTTTAGCAAATACGCCAACTACCTTATTAACACATTACGATAGTGCAGGATCTGGGCCAAGTGACCATGCTAGTTTTTATCGAAAGGATATGCCTGTCTTATTTTTATTTACAGGAAGTCATAGTGATTATCATAAAGCGTCTGATGATTGGGATAAAATTAATTACATAGGAGAAGCCGCTATCATTCATTACATACAAGCCATTATTAAAAACACAGATGCTGTTGGCAAACTTGATTTTTTAAAAACACGCGAACAAGCCATGGGTAAAAGTAGCAAGTTTTCAGTGAGCTTAGGCGTGATGCCCGATTACGCTTTTACGGGTACCGGGGTTCGTATTGAAGGTGCAACGCCAGGTAAGCTGGCAGAGCGTTTGGGCTTAAAGGGAGGAGATATTTTATTGCAAGTGGGTGAGTATAAATTAGTGGATGTGATGGGGTATATGGGGGCGTTAGGAAAGTTTAAGAAAGGAGATAAAACTACTTTAATATATAAGCGTGGTAGCGAAGAGATAAAAGTAGATATTGAATTTTAATTCAGTTATTTTTGTTAAGTCATTTTTTAAAAATTCATCTACATAACACTTGAGCAGTAAATTAATTTTAGATCAGGATGCTATCAACGAACACGATTTTGAAGGTTCGCGCATTTTAGGTATTACAGCACCTATCAAAAATTATCAGTTTTGCATCTTGCTCAATCAATACATGGGTTTTGAATTTCGTTTTAATCCAGACCATGAAATAGCATTGAAGCGAAAAAATAGAACGTATTATTTTTCTATGTATGAGGGAAGTGAATCCAATACTTCGATCCAACATTTTGTTTATCACAATCAATTTGACGGCGAGTATTTACTTCCCGAATTAAAACATATGGATTTTATTTGGTGGATTAGAGGAGAGTGGATTGAAGACGAAAAAGTAAATGATATTTTACAAACCATTCGAAGTATGAAAGGGGTACAACTTGTGGTGGAGCTCACTCCAGAGCAAATCAAAAATAAAGGCAACTTAATTTTTGAATAGTGTATGACAAGGTTACGCCTTTAAAAAAGTCCATCTTCTTATACTTGCACTGTAATATTTTTTTCTCCTTTTGCTTTACAAGTTCCTATAGGTTGAATAGTTTCAATACCTTCATTTTTCAAAATGGATTGCACTTCAGCCAAGGAATCGGGAGCTACAGCTATTAATAATCCTCCATTGGTTTGTGGATCGGGCAACAATTGAAAGGCTTCCATTACATTCACTCCTGTTTCAAACGCAACTCCTTTACTATATGCATTCCAATTGCGTGATGTTGCATCTGGCACTGCTTTTTGAGCAATATAAGTTCGTGCTTGCTCTATGATAGGAATAGTATGATATTGAATTTCTGCACTCAACCCGCTTCCTTCCATCATTTCTGTTAAATGTCCCAGCAATCCAAATCCTGTAATATCTGTCATAGCATGTACTCCTGCTACACCTCCTAATGGTGCTCCTACTTTATTTAAAGTGGTTAATTGTTTTACTAATATTGCTAAATCTTCGGTTGTTAATAATTGCTTTTTTTGTGCAGTTGCTAATATACCTACTCCAATAGGTTTCGTGATAAGTAATACATCATTTTCTTTAGCCGTATTATTTTGCTTTAAATTTTTAATTGAAATCATACCATTCACTACCAATCCAAAAATAGGGTCTTGACTATCTATACTATGTCCTCCCGCCATCACAATACCCGCTTCCTGACACACTTTGCGAGCACCTTCCATTACTTCGCCAGCAACGGATGCGGGGATGGTATTGATTGGCCAACCTAAAATAGCTAGTGCAAAAATTGGTTTTCCCCCCATCGCATATACATCACTAATTGCATTGGCTGCTGCAATTTGTCCAAAATAAAAAGGATCATCTACAATAGGCATAAAAAAATCGGTGGTACTAATGATTGCATTGTCTTCATCTATTTGATACACTGCTGCATCATCTTTACTGTCATTGCCCACTAATAATTGTGGAATGTTATTTCCTACACTATGCGTGGCCAAAATTTCAGATAGCACTGCTGGTGCTATTTTACATCCACATCCTCCGCCTTTTGAATATTGCGTTAATTTATATTCCATGAATCTTTTTATTTTTTTTAATTTATTTTTTAAAGTCTTTTTAAATATGCAATGAATTTGAAAGTTTATTAGGTTTTAATAATTTGTCTTTCAAATGCTTCTAGGGTGGCATTGGGGCCTTCTACTAACCATGAACGTATGGAATGATCCAATGCCTGCGTTAATGCATTTTGTAGCGATGTAATTTCCCCATGTTTGCCAGTAATTTGTTTTAAAGAAACCGGGTTGGGGGCATCGCTGGAAAATTGAGTTTGATTGATGTTGCATCCAATTCCAATAACAGACCAGGTCCAAGCTTCTCCTCTAAGTATGTTTTCAATGAGAATTCCTCCTGCCTTTCTGTCACGCCAGTATATGTCGTTTGGCTTTTTTATTTTAGTTTCTTCCCCCGCTATTTTGCTAAAAAAGGCATGTACACCCAATGCGACCGCTGCAGAAAAACCAATTTGATCCTTTGGACCCCAATTTTGCTCTGATTTTAAGGTTTTTAGCTCTAAAATATAGCTGCAAAGCAAGTTTTGACCTAAACTGCTTTCCCAATTGCGTCCGTGTTGCCCCTTTCCATGGGTTTGAAAATCAGCTCGATAGCAACTGCCAGATACCGCCATTTGCTCCTGAATTTGCTTCATGGCATAAATATTGGTACTATCTACAGTAGACAGTTCGATGAGCGGTGCTCCTAATAGGATAATTGGTGTGGCAGGTAACAAAGAATTGTTATTTTTGTAAAGTTAGCATAGATTCATATTCATTAAAATTATCTTTAGACTAATAAGGCAATCACCTATAAATTAAACGCATCATTGGAACCTCTTTCCGCTATTACTAATCGTACTAAAACTACGACCACTCAAATCACTCGCAATTCTAAAATTTTCAAGACGATTATCCAGGCTATACAGGATAAAAAGGGTGAAAATATTATCAGCTTGGACCTTCGAAAAATTCACGAAGCGGCCACCGATTTTTTTATTATTTGTGAAGCTAATAACATTACTCAATTAAGAGCTATTGCAGATAATGTGGAATATGAAGTAAAAACTAAATGTGCCGAATGGGCGTATAAAAGCGAAGGTAAAACAGCAGCGCAATGGTTGTTGATTGACTACATTAATATCGTCGTGCATGTTATGCATCCTGATTCCAGAAAATTTTATCAATTAGAAGAAATGTGGAGTGATGCAGATGTAAAAATGCATGATTTATAAAACCCATTAAAACAGGGTATCAAAACAAGTATCCTAAACAATTAACTAGAAAGTAGAATAACTAGTTTGAATAAATAAGAAGATCGAAAAATATAAGAAGATATGATTCCTGAAAATAATTCAAAAAAGCAAGGTGCTCCAAAGGGAGACGGCCCTAAATTGCCAAAGTTTAATGTATACTGGATATATGGTTTAATAGCTTTATCCTTATTGTCTGCTCGTTTTTTTCAAATGGCACCAGACATTATTACGACTACCGAACAAGAGTTTAAACAAGTAATGTTGACGAGAGGTGATGTAGAGCGTATTGATTTAGTTCAAAACAAAGAATTGGTTCGTGTATATATTAAGCCAGATAGTATTGAAAAGGATTTTTATGTACAAAAACTAAAACGTAAAATTGAAAAGTCCAAAGTTAAAGGAGTTCCTTTATTTGAATTTAGTGTGACGGATTGGAATAGTTTTAATGAGCGTTTGCAAAAATTTTACGAACAAAAAAGTATTCAAGAAGTACCACAAAATACGGTTAAAGAAGGCGAGTGGTTTGGACCTGTTGCGAATACCATTTTTTCTTTAGGATTAATAGTAGTGGTTTGGGTATTGCTCATGCGCAAGATGGGCGGCGGCGGAGGAAGTGGCGGTGGCCCAGGAGGTATTTTTAATGTAGGAAAATCCAAAGCAACTTTATTTGAAAAAGGCGGAACTAAAGTCAATATCACATTTGCTGATGTTGCAGGATTAGAAGAGGCAAAAGAAGAAGTGATGGAAATTGTTGACTTCTTAAAACAACCCAAAAAGTATACTTCGTTAGGGGGTAAAATTCCTAAAGGAGCTTTATTAATAGGCCCTCCAGGTACTGGAAAAACTTTATTAGCGAAAGCGATGGCTGGCGAAGCGCAAGTTCCTTTCTTTAGTTTAAGTGGATCCGACTTTGTTGAAATGTTTGTGGGAGTGGGAGCAAGTCGTGTACGTGATTTATTTAAACAAGCACGTGAAAAAGCACCTTGTATCATATTTATTGATGAGATTGATGCGATTGGTCGTGCGCGCGGAAAAAATGCAATGATGAGCAATGACGAACGTGAAAATACATTGAACCAATTATTGGTGGAAATGGATGGATTTGGGGGCGATACAGGTATCATTATTTTAGCAGCAACTAACCGCCCTGATGTATTAGATTCTGCTTTATTAAGACCGGGTCGTTTTGATCGTCAAATATCTATTGATCGTCCAGACTTAAAAGGACGTGAAGAAATATTTAAAGTACACTTAGGTCCTATAAAAGTATCTGAAAGTTTAGACATTCATAAGTTAGCAGAACAAACTCCAGGATTCGCGGGCGCAGATATTGCCAATGTTTGTAATGAAGCTGCTTTAATTGCGGCTCGTAGAGGAAAGACAGGAGTTGATATGAAGGATTTTCAAGATGCTATTGATAGAGTAATTGGAGGCTTAGAAAAGAAAAATAAAATCATTTCTAAAGAAGAAAAAGAAGTGATTGCCTATCATGAAGCTGGACATGCAATTTGTGGTTGGTTTTTAGAGCACGCCTATCCTTTATTAAAAGTAACCATTGTCCCAAGGGGCACTGCAGCGTTAGGATATGCACAATACACTCCTAAAGAACAATATTTATATACGACAGAGCAACTTACCGATCAAATGTGTATGACGTTGGGTGGTCGTGCAGCAGAAGAAATTTTCTTTGGTCGCATCTCTACTGGAGCTTCGAATGATTTGCAACAAATCACGCGTATGGCTTATTCCATGGTAACTACTTATGGAATGAATGATAAAATTGGTAATGTTAGTTTTTATGATCCTTCACAGGAAAATGCTTTTCAAAAACCTTTTAGTGAAGAGACAGGAAAAATTATTGATGAAGAAGTGCGTAAAATGATTGACCATGCGTATCAACGTACTTTACATTTATTACGTGATAAAAAAGAGCAGGTTGAGAAATTAGCAAAAGAGTTATTGGATAAAGAAGTGTTGCACAAAAGTGACGTGGAAGAATTAATTGGCAAACGTCCTTATGAAGAAGTGAAAGAGGTGAATTTAGAAGCAACTGCTGAAGTCGTAACAGAGGTTACGGAACCAACGACTCATGCAAACGAAAATAATTCAGAAAATCCACTTTAATACTTTAATGCAATGGACTCGCAAGGTGCAAGAATTAAAATATTACACAAAATAAAAAAGGCGCTTAGGGATCCAGTTCCCGTGCCTTTCCCAGAACAAGTGGCAGATACTCCGGTGTTTATTCCATCGGGAGAAGAACTCACTATTGAATTTGCTGAAAAATTTACAGAATTACTAGGCAAATTTGTTTACTGTGCAGATGAAGCCGAATTGGTAAAAAAATTATCAGGCCTCATCCAACAACAAAAATGGGATAAAATTTATTCTCGTGAGGAAGGTTGGTTAGATGATATGAAGGAATATCATTTTGATCCAGTGACCACCGATGATCTTGCAGGTTGTGATGCTTCTATCACACTATGTGATCATTTGGTAGCAAGAACGGGCACGATTGTTTTAAGTAGTCAGCAATTAAGTGGAAGAACTTCTAGCGTGTACGCCCCTGTTCATATTTGTATTGCTTATACGCATCAATTGGTTTTTGACATTTCAGATAGTTTGGCTCAGTTTAAAAAAGAAGCGGATGCTATGCCAAGTATGATCAGTTATGCTACAGGACCCAGTCGAACTGCCGATATTGAAAAAACATTAGTAGTAGGTGTGCATGGTCCTAAGGAAGTATATTGTTTTTTGGTGGATAAACTAATGGATTAGTAACTTCACAATAAGTGAATCTCTTTACATAATAAAGTATCATGGATTTAGCACCTGGTAAAAAAATATATTTTCTTTCCGACTTTCATTTGGGGGCACCCAATAGTCAAGCGAGTCGTCAAAGAGAAGATGCTGTGGTTGCTTTTTTAAAACAAGCTAAACAAGATGCCGCTGCATTTTTTATTGTAGGCGACATTTTTGATTTTTGGTTTGAATATAAAACAGTGGTCCCTAAGGGTTTTATTAGACTATTAGGTTGTTTAGCCGAAATTTCAGATGCGGGCATTCCTTTACATATTTTTACAGGCAATCATGACTTATGGATGAAGGATTATCTCACCAAGGAATTAAACGCTAAAGTGTATTTTAAGCCTGAAATATTTAAATTAGGCAATAAGCAATTTTATATAGGTCATGGAGATGGATTAGGTCCTGGAGATAATGGTTATAAATTCATTAAAAAAGTATTTACCAATCCTATTTGTAAATGGCTATTTGGATGGATTCATCCGGATGTAGGAATTTCCTTAGCCAATTATTTTAGTAGTAAGAGTAGAGCAAAAACGGGCAGCTCTGACGAACAATTTTTAGGCGAGGACAAAGAATGGCTTATCATTTATACCAAACAAAAGTCGAAGGAAGTCAATGTAGATTATTTCGTGTTTGGACATCGTCATTTCGCTATTGATTTTAAAATTGACGAAAGCACCCGATACATCAATTTAGGTGATTGGATTAAATTATTTACTTATGGTGTTTTTGACGGCAATGATATGTCACTTGAAAAATGGTAAGCTGAAAAAATAATTTTTATGAACATAGAACAAGAAATATTAAGCAATT
>JAFMJX010000206.1 GCA_017853235.1 Chitinophagaceae bacterium
TATTTACCAAAAAAAATGAGCCTTTTTTTTAAAAAAAATAATGAGTATAAAATAGATTTTTTAGGTATATATTCTATGATAACTATCCAATTATTATAAATGAATGATTTGGTCTCTGCCTGGGCCATTTGAAACATATTTAACCGGCACTCCTAAATATTCATTAATAAATTGAATATAAGATTGCATAGTGGCAGGCAATTCGCTTACATTTTTCATGGCAGTGGAATCTGTATTCCAGCCGGCCATTTTTTTCCAGATGGGAGTCACAGGAGTCCCTACAATTTGAAAAGGCACATAATCAATTTGTTTACCTTCCATCTCGTATGCCACCCCTAATTCCAATTCTTGGAAGGAATCTAAAATATCTGCTTTCGTCATAATGATCTGTGTGACACCATTAATCATGCACGCAAATTTTAATGCTACTAAGTCAATCCATCCGCATCTGCGTGGACGACCAGTAGTAGCTCCAAACTCACTTCCAATTTTTCTTAATTCTTCCCCTTTTGCATCATGCAATTCGGTAGGGAAGGGTCCGCTACCAACGCGGGTACAGTAAGCTTTAGAAATACCATAAACTTCTCCAATCAATTTAGGGGAAATGCCTAAACCGGTACATACCCCGGCTGAAATGGTATTGGAAGATGTTACAAAAGGGAAAGTGCCAAAGTCGATATCTAACATAGAGCCTTGAGCACCTTCTGCTAATATTTTTTTACCCTTTTTAATTTGATCATTAATAAAGTATTCACAATTAATGATGTTAAGGGTTTTTAAAAATTCAATGGCTTCAAAAAATTCATTTTCCATTTCTCCAATATCCTCATTGAAATGAAAGCTATCCAGTATTTTCTGATGCTTCATGCGAAGAGCGATATATTTGCTGATAAAATTTTTATTCAATAAATCGCCCACTCTTAATGCGTTTCTGCCTGTCTTGTCCATGTAAGCAGGACCAATCCCTTTTAAAGTAGAACCAATCTTACTTTCACCTTTAGATAATTCGGATGCTTTGTCCAATGCGCGATGAGAAGGAACTATGATATTGGTTCGTTCTGAAATAAATAAATTTTTTCTCACATCCACACCCATGGCGGCTACTGCGTCACATTCTTTTTTTAATGTTACTGGATCTAACACCACTCCATTTCCAATGATGTTGATTTTGTCTTGATGAAAAATGCCCGAAGGAATTTGATGCAGCACCATTTTTGTACCATTTACATACAATGTGTGCCCTGCATTAGGACCACCTTGGAATCTGGCAATGACATCGTATTGCGGGGCAAAATAATCTACTATTTTTCCTTTTCCTTCATCACCCCATTGAAGTCCTAAAATAACGTCTACCATGATTTTGTGTTTGAGAGAGCAAAAATAAGTATTGGGAAGATTATTACCTATTTAAACCTTCATTAAAACGACTAAGTTTTACACAGTTTCGGTGTCAAATCTGTTAACTTGTTGTATGCCCTCTAATTCTTTGATTTTTGCCACCAGCACTTCAAGTTCATCCTTGTCATGCACATAAACTTTGATGGTACCTTGAAAAAGTCCGTCTTTGGATTCGATGGTGAGGGCGGCGATATTAATTTTAAGTTCCCCACTAATAATTGTGGTGATTTTATTTACTACTCCAACATCGTCCATCCCAATAATGTTTAAACCTGTAAGGAAGGAAATTTCTTTATTTTTTGCCCATTTAGTTTTCACCACACGATGACCATAATTGGCTAACAGTTGTGTTGCATTTGGACAATTGGTCCGATGTATAATTAAACCTTTGCCTGTACTCACAAATCCAAATACATCATCTCCAGGGATGGGGTTACAGCATTTTCCTAAAGTGTATTTTATTTTATCACTAGATTCTCCAAAAATAATTAGTTCAGATTCTTTCTTAGGAACTACTTTTAATGCATTGTTTTCCATTTTGCCAACTTCAGGAACTACTGGAGTGGGTTTTGGGGCTTCAATTTTATCGCCAATCACTTGAAATAATTTAAGCTCTTTTAAATCAAGTTGTTTTTTGGCAATTAAATAATGTAAATCCAAATGACTGGTTAATTTGTAATAATTGACCAGTTGATCAATATTGAATGGGCTGTATGCAGCACCTAATCCTTCTAACTTTCTTTGAAGGGTGTATCTGCCTTCTTCTGCAATTGATTTTTTTTCTTCTCTTAGGGCATCTTTGATACTATTCTTAGCTTTTGCAGTAACTACATTATTCAACCAGTCTTCGTTGGGTTTTTGCTTATTGCTGGTAATAATTTCAATTTGATCTCCACTCCTTAGTTTATGTGAAATTGGAACCAACTTGTGATTTACTTTGGCACCAATGCATTTTGAACCTATTGCTGTGTGAATGTAAAAAGCAAAATCTAAAGCAGAACTATTGGTTGGAAGCATTTTCACTTCCCCTTTTGGAGTGTAAACATATATTTCTTCTGCCAAAAAAGAAGTTTTGAAATCCTGTAAAAAATCAATCCCTTCTTCTTGCTGATTTCCGAGTGCTTCTCTAATTTGAACAAACCATTTATCAAAACGATCTTCATTTTGAGTACCTTCTTTATATTTAAAATGGGCTGCCAAACCTTTTTCGGCAATCTCATTCATTCTCTTGGATCTAATCTGTACTTCTACCCATTTGCCTTGAGGTCCCATCACGGTAGTATGCAAGGCTTCGTATCCATTGCTTTTGGGGTTGCTCAGCCAATCACGAAGGCGTTCGGGGGAGGGCAAATATTCATCAGTAATTAAAGAATAGACTTTCCAACAAGCTTCTTTTTCTTTGTCAAAAGGAACGTCTAAAATAATTCGAATTGCAAAAAGGTCATATACTTCTTCAAAACTTACGCCTTTCTTTTTTATTTTATTCCAAATGGAATGAATGCTTTTAGGACGACCATGAATTTCATATTCAAAATCACTTTCTGATAATTTATCCTTTAAAGGCCTGATAAATTCATTGATGTATTTAGTTCGCTCTCTTTTAGTTTCTGCTAATTTTTTTGCAATTTCTTTATAGGTAGCTGGCTCCAAATATTTCATTGATAAATCTTCCAACTCTGTTTTAATGTTGTACAAACCCATGCGATGAGCAAGTGGTGCATATACCCATATTGTTTCTGAAGCAATTTTTAATTGCTTTTCTTGTTTCATGGAATCCAGTGTTCGCATATTGTGTAAGCGATCTGCTAACTTAATTAAGATCACCCTTGGATCATCCGTTAAAGTGAGTAAAATCTTTTTAAAGTTTTCCGCTTGTTGACTACTGTTGGCATCCATGACTCCAGAAATTTTAGTGAGACCATCCACAATTTTGGCAATCTCATTTCCAAATTCATTTTTAACATCATCTAATGTGAGATCGGTATCTTCAATAGTGTCATGTAATAAAGCGCAAATAGTACTTCTTACTCCTAAACCAATTTCTTCCACACAAATCATAGCCACAGCAATAGGGTGTAATATATATGGCTCACCACT